>WFQZ01000111.1 GCA_015486785.1 Thermoflexales bacterium | reverse complement strand
TGATCTGCTCGTAACTGCCACTCGGATCAACTACCGAAAAGTTCCAGCGCATAATCAGGTACTTGTTGTGCAACGGCGTGGGGTTCTGCCCGATGGCGAGGTGGCCGAAGAGCCGCTCGAACTCGTCTGCCTTGGCCACGTCGTAGTAGTTCTCCAACGTGGAAAGCCACAACGACTTGCCGAATCGCCGCGGACGGAGGAACAGCAGCACCTTGCCCACCTCTTCCACCGTGCGGATATACTCCGTTCGGTCCACGTACCAATACCCCTCCGTGACGACTTGATAGAAATCGCTGAGGCCATACGGAAACTTGAGCATCTCACATCTCCTTACTTGATTTGCAGGTAAGCTATCCCAACGCCACATCCATCACCATCATGACTGCGAAGCCCACCATTAGCCCCATCGTGGCTAGGTCGGTATTGCCGCCGTGCTGTGCCTCAGGGATTAAGTCCTCGGTGACAACGAAGATCATTGCGCCGGCGGCGAACGCCATCGCGTAAGGAAGCACCGGTTGCGCGATTAGGACGGCCATCGCGCCCAGCACGCCCGCTATTGGCTCCACGAAGCCGGAGAGTTGCCCGTACCAGAAACTCTTGAACAGGGATTGTCCTTCCCGCCGCAGGGGCATCGCCACCGCCATCCCTTCGGGGAAGTTTTGCAGGCCGATGCCCAGGGCCAGCGAGACGGCTCCGGCGAGCGTGGCCGTGGGCAGCCCATACGCCACCGCGCCGAAGGCAACGCCCACGGCTAATCCCTCCGGGAAGTTGTGCAGGGTGATCGCTGCAACCAGCAACGTGGTGCGCCGCCAACTGGTTTTTAGCCCCTCCGGCTGATCTGAGTCCAAGTGCAGGTGCGGCAGAATCCTGTCAATCAGCCGCAGGAAGATGCCGCCCAGTAGAAACCCGCTGGCTGCCGGCACCCACGCCGGCAACGGGCCGCCTTCGGCCATTTCCAGGGCCGGAGCCAGCAATGACCAGTAGCTGGCCGCGATCATCACGCCACCGGCGAAGCCCAGCATAGTATCCAGCAGCTTGCGGTCAACTTCCTTGGTCATAAAGACGGTGGCGGCGCCCAGTGCGGTGATAGACCAGGTGAACAATGTCCCCAGCAGAGCTTGTACAACCGGTGGAAGTCCACTTAACGCCGTGAGCATGTTAGGCCTCTGCTGTTTCCGATGGTTCTGGCGGCTGTTCCTCAAGAGGTGCGTCGCGGGTCACGTCCTCAACCTCGTCTTCTGGCGCGTTTTCCTCCGCCAGCTTGGCGCGGACAAGCTGCTCCAACTGATTCGCAAAATCGGGGTGCTCCTTGAGGTAGGTCTTGGCGTTCTCCCGCCCCTGCGCGAACCGCTCGCCCTGGAAGTAGTAGAATGAGCCGCGCTTCTCGATTAACTCAAACTCCAGCCCCACGTCCAGCAGATCGCCTTCGTGGCTGATGCCTTGGCCGAACATGATGTCGAACTCCGCCACGCGGAAGGGCGGGGCGACTTTGTTCTTGGTGACGCGCACGCGGGTGCGATGGCCGGTGATCTCCCCCTGCACCTTGATGGAGGTGATGCGCCGCACGTCCAGCCGCACCGAGGCGTAGAACTTGAGCGCGCGCCCGCCGCTGGTTGTTTCCGACGAGCCGAACATAATGCCGATCTTGGAGCGCAGTTGGTTGGTGAAGATCATTACCACGTTACTCTGCTTGATCGCGCCGGAAAGTTTGCGCAGGGCTTGACTCATCAGCCGTGCTTGCAGGCCGGGGTGGGAGTCGCCCATCTCGCCTTCGATCTCGGCTCGCGGCACGAGCGCAGCCACCGAATCAATCACGATCACGTCCACCGCGCCGCTGCGCACCAACGCCTCGGCGATCTCCAATGCCTGCTCGCCGGTATCCGGCTGGGAGATGTACAACTCGTTGATGTTCACGCCGCAGTGCTCGGCGTAGCTGGGATCGAGCGCGTGTTCCATATCAATGAACGCGGCCACGCCGCCTTGCTTCTGCACTTCGGCAATGATATGTTGGCAGAGGGTCGTCTTGCCGGAGCCTTCCGGCCCGTAGATTTCGGTGATCCGCCCGCGCGGCACTCCGCCCACGCCCAGGGCGCGATCCAAGGCCAACGAGCCGGTGGGCACTGTTTCCACGTTCAAATGGGTGGCGTCACCCAGACGCATCAATGCGCCTTCGCCAAAACGGCGTTTAATCTGTGCTACTGTCTGCTTCAAAACTTTTTCCCGTCCACTTTGCTTTGCCATACTACCTCCTAAAGGGTTGAGTGCGGTTGTGATGTCTGTCTTCGCCGGGGTGATTTGCCCTGACGTTTGCTCGCGCCGTAATACGGCGGGGCTAAAATGACAAATACGGTGCTGCGGCTGGCATCCAGGATGCGGCTGCGCAGGCGCGGCGGCAACTCGGCGATCACTTTTGCCGTGGTGATCACCGTGGGCAAGCGGGTCAAGTAGCGATAGTTGATCAACTGGTAGAGTTTCTCTCGCGCCCACGCCGTAGCACTCTCAACGCCCAGATCGTCCAGCACCAGGAAGGGCGCACGGCGCACTTCCTCAAATCGCTTGTCGTAGGAAACGGAGCTTTGCGGGTTGTACGTCGCCCTCAGATGATCCAGCAGGTCCGGCACGGTGATGAAGATCACCGTATCCCCGTGCTCCAGGCGGGCATTGGCGATGGCCGCCGCCAGATGCGTTTTGCCGCAGCCGTAATCCCCGTTCAGCACCAGCCAGCCGTTGGGATGCGCAGCGTAAGCTCGCGCCAGCTCCAGAGCTTTCTGGAGATTCTGTGCCTCTTCCTGCGAAAGCCCCCCGCGCCGCAGGTCAAACGACTCGAAGCGCATTTCGCGGTATAACCCTAGGTCGTTCAGCTCCGATTGCTCCCTGGCCCCCGAAAGGCGGTAATCCGGCGCGAGGATGGTTACCATATCCACCAGGTCCGGGTCGGCCAGACGGGAGCGCAAGCGCGGCTCCAGATCGTCCAAGTCGTAGTTGGTGGTGATCACGGTGGGCAGTTGCGCCAGATAGCGGTAGTTGAGCAACTGGAAGAGCTTTTCCAAGGCCCACGGCGTGGCCTGCTCGGTGCCCAAGTCGTCCAGCACTAGGAGAGGCGTGGTGCGCACTTGCTCGAACCGCTCATCGTACCGCTCGGCGGAGCCGGGAGCAAAGGCCGCCCGCAGATGATCCAGCAAGTCCGGCACGGTGACGAAGAGCACCGCTTCGCCTTGGTCGGCGGCGGCGTTCGCCACCGCAGCCGCCAAGTGCGTCTTGCCGCAGCCGTATCCGCCGCGCAGCAGCAGCCAACCTTCAGGGTGGGCGGCATAGGCCATTGCTCGCTCGTAAGCCTGCCGCAGATTCCGGCGGCGGTCGGCGGAGAGTCCGTGCCCCTCCGGGTGGAAAGTCTCGAAGGTGAACCGCTCCAGCAGGCGCAGATTCCCCAGCGTGCGCTTGGTGAGCGAGTGCTGCGCCCGTAACTCCGGCAGTCGGCAGCGCGGACAGGGGAGCAGCTTCCCAAAGTCCGGGTGATCCACCGGCACATCCAGCCGCACGAATCCCGCCCCGTGACACAAGGGGCACGCCGGATCGCCCGCCTGGGGCGCGAGCGGCGAGCTAGTGGTGGATGAGATCGCTGTATTCCCCGGCGATATACCGGCTTGGATCTCGTTGGCGATTTCGCTTATCTTCTTCATCTTTCCCCGCAATGCGCCATCGTTCCAAGATGGCGTGAATGTGACGCCAATTCCGTTTGTTGCTCCGCACCGCCTCGCGCATCGCCGCGACGATCCAGCCTTGCGGATAGGTGCGCTCTGCTTCCCGCAGCTCCTCGCTCAACAGCGGGGTGAGCGGGCCGATGTTTTCCTCGTAGAGCGTGAAGATGTTCGGCTGCGCGACGCGCGGAGCTTTCGCGGCGATGTAGCCCCGTCGCAGTGCCTTGACCGCCGCCCGCCCGCGCGGACTGTTGGCGTAATATCGTCGCTCCACGTGCCCGTCGGCCTGCCGCCATTCCGCCTGGAGCAAGACGCCGTGTGCGGTGAGTTGCTGCAAGGCCTGCGTCAATGCGTCCGCATCGTGCCCCAACGCTTGGCCGAGTACCGGATCGTCGCGCAGTTCTGCGGCGGTGAGCCATGGCGCAGGATCGGCGCGCAGTTGTGTGAGCCGCCACAGGGCAACCAGCGCGACTTGCAACTCGGCCAGGTCGGTACACAGCGGCACGATCTCCGTGAAAACTTGCTCCGGCAGCGTGACCAGAGCCGTTGATCCCGCCGGAAATCCCGAAAAGATCGTGGTCACGCCGCGCCTCCGCTGTACTCCTCCGGCGAAACGCGCGTCGCGGCATCGGCGAACTGTGTCAAACGGTTGTTGAAGAACAGTTGGATGCTGCCGGTGGGGCCGCTGCGGTGCTTGGCGATGATCAGATCGGCAATGTGCGGGCGTTCCGTCTCCGGGTGATACAGCTCATCCCGATAGATGAACATCACGATGTCGGCGTCTTGCTCCAGCGAGCCGCTTTCGCGCAAATCCGAAAGCACCGGCACCTTGTCCGCCCGCTGCTCCACCGCCCGCGAAAGCTGCGACGCGGTCATCAAGGGAATGTCCAACTCTCGTGCCAGCCCCTTGAGCGAGCGCGAAATGTAGGAAACCTCCTGCACGCGGTTGTCGGAGCGGCAGTCGGCGTTCATCAGTTGCAGATAGTCCACAAAAATCATATCCAACCCGCGCTCCGAGGCCAGGCGGCGGCACTTGGTACGCAATTGCAGCACCGAGATGGAGGGCGTGTCGTCAATGTAGATCGGAAGCTCCGAGAGATGCCCGATGGCATCGGTGAAGCGCGGCCATTCGTCTTCTTGCAGCCGCCCCAGGCGCAGCCGTTGCGCGTCAATGCGGCTGATTTGCGCCACCATCCGTTGCACCAACTGCTCCGCCGACATTTCCAGGCTGAACAGGGCGACCGTGCGCCCTTTTTCCGCTGCCTTGAGCGCGAAGGTGATCATCAGCGAGGTCTTGCCCACGCCGGGCCGCGCCGCCAGGATCAGCAAATCCGACCGCTGGAAGCCGCCCAACAGCCGGTCAATATCCTGGAAGCCGGTGGGCACGCCCATTAACTCGCCTTGGTGGGCAAAGAGATTTTCCACGTAATCGTAGTAGCGGTTGGCGACCTCTTGAACCGGCTGCAAGTCTCGCGCGGCCCGCTGCTGCGAGACTCCGAAGAGGGCTTTTTCGGAGCGGTCTACCACCTGCTCAATGGGCAGTTTTTCGTCGTAGGCATAGCGGGCGATGTCGCTGATGGCGTTGAGCAGGCGGCGGCGCACGGCAGCTTGCTCCACCAATCGCCCGTAGGCCTCCACGTTGATCGCCGAGGGCACGGCGTTGATCAATTGCGAGATGTACGCCGCGCCGCCGCATTCCTCTAGCTGTTCGCGCTGTTCCAGCTCGGTGGTCAGCGTGAGGAAGTCTACCGGCGAGCGTCGTTCGTGGATGCGGATGATCGCTTCGTAAATCCAGCGGTGCTTTTTGACGTAAAAATCCTCGGCCCGCAGGAAGGGCAGCACTTGAAACAGGCCGCCTGGGTCAATGAGCAGGGAGCCAAGGACGGCCTCTTCGGCTTCAACGTTGTGTGGGACGGTCTTTTCCGGCGTGGTCATGCGAACTCAATCCATAGCTCATCAACGGTGGCCAAGGTTTCTTCCACGAGCGCGTCCATGTCCAATTGGGACTCCAATTCCAGCACCTGGGAGAGCCGCGCATGCGTCGCCGGACGGTTGGCGTGCAGCGAGCACGGGTCGCGGTACTCCTGGATGGATAGCTCGTAAGTGCCGTAGTGCCGCGCCAGCTTGATGATCTCCTCTTTGTCCATCCCCACCAGCGGGCGGAGGATCGGCCACTCGGTTGCTCGCTCAATGACGCCCATATTGGGGAGCGTCTGCGAGGCGACTTGCCCCACACTGTCGCCGGTCACGAGCGCCAAGCAGCGATTTCGCTCGGCGAGCCGTGAGGCCACGCGCATCATCAGGCGGCGGAAGAGCACCGTTGCCAAGCGCGTGTTCACCGTCGCCATCGCGGCCTCGAAGGGGGCGGCGGAGGCCAGGTACAGCGGCGCACTGAAGCGCGTTACCGCGAGGACGGCGCGGGCCAGCGAGACGATCTTGGAGTTTCGCGCGGCGTCCGGCGGCAGGAGGTGGAAGTGCAGAAATTGGAGCGTACACCCGCGCCGCTGCATCATCATTGACGCTACCGGCGAATCAATGCCGCCGGAGAAGAGCGACAGCACCCGCCCGCTGACGCCCACCGGCAGTCCGCCCGCGCCGGGGAGGCGTTTGATGAACAGATACGCGGCATCCCGATACACCTGGATGTTCAAGGTCACGTCCGGTTGGTGCATCTTGACCGGCGCGTGGGTCAAATCCACGATTCGCGCCCCGATCTCGCGGTTGATTTCGGGGGACGTGTAGGGGAATTGCTTGTCGCCGCGCCGCGCATGCACCTTGAAGGTGGTTTCGGCGGTGATCACGCCCTGGGCTAAGCGCAATGCGGCCTCGGCGATGGCTTCAAACTCCGCCGGAACGACCGTCGCGGGGGCAAAGTAGGCGATCCCGAAGACTCGCGCCAAGCGGGATTCCACCTCGGCTTGGGGAATGTCGTCGGGCATCGTCAGCACGATGTAGCCGTAGAAACGCTGTGTGGCCGCCGTGCCCAAGTCTCGCAAGGCCGCGCGGATGTTGTACGAAAGTTGCTTTTCAAATTGCGGGCGATTGCCGCCCTTGAGGGCCAGCTCGCCGTAATGGATGATGTATACGCTCATTTAGGGTTTCACCTGGGGAAATATATCGTCATGATAGCACAGAGTGCTTCCCCGTGAAGCCTAATTTTGGAAGTATGCTCCAATTCGCTGCGGGCCGGCCAACACCTCGCGCCGCACCTTGAGCCGCCCCTCCTCATCCGGCGAAGTCCACCACTTGACCAGGACGATCCAGCCTTCCGTAATTTCAATGCCGGTGATGCACCGAGGATGAACGCCGCTGCCGGTGTTGAAGTAGGGCACTTCACCGGGCGCGGGGAAGGCCGGGCGGTGCGTGTGCCCACAGATGATCGGCTGGCCGTTGGCCTGTGCCCACTCGGCGATGTCCCGTTCAATCTTGATCTTCACGTTGTAGTTCTCCGCCGGGCTGGTGGGATCGTGCAATCCCAAGAGCTGCATGTGCCGCCAGAAGTGCCGCACGGTGAAGCGGCCTATCGGCCACAGCGTATCGCTGAGCAGTTCGCCTTGGTGCCCGTGAGTGACGAAGAACTGTCCGCCGCTCTCCCGATGCCGCAGCATCAGCCCCTCGTGGACTACGATGCCGTCAAAGAGTGGCTTGGTGAGGCCGGTGCGGGTGTCCTGGTAGCTGTAGAGATATTTCCGCACGTAGTCGGGGTTCTTGAGGAAAATATCGTGGTTGCCGTACAGGAGATGCAGCCGCCCTTCAAGGTAAAATTGCCGCATCAGCCAGTAGATATGGCTGTGTGCCCGCCGCACTTCCTCAAAGGAACTGTTTTCCCACAGTTCCTGCCCGTCGCCCACTTCCAGGTAGGTAAATCCGTGCTCGTAGTACCACTGGAGGGCGTAGAAGAACAACAATTGATTGTGGGCAAAATCATCGGCCCAACTGTTATCGCCGCGATGGCTATCGCTGAAGAGGATCAAGCGGGCGTTGTCATCAAATTCAATCACGTCTGCTTGGGCGGTTTGTTGGAGAACTTCGGTCAAACGCTGGGGAATGCTCATTGTTGCCTCCTTGCGAGTCGGACGCTGCTACTTTCGTCTTTGCCACAGGATTGCTACGGTGATGCCGAGTATCAGTAGCATCAGGAGCAAGCCCAAGACGGCGAGCGGGATGACGCTCGGCGTTGTGGGCTGCGGGGGACAGGTGGGCTGCGGGGTGGGG
>WFQZ01000110.1 GCA_015486785.1 Thermoflexales bacterium | reverse complement strand
GGCGGATACCATACGTTTGAGATCTTCTCTTCTCACATACCAGCCTATGCCATCCACGAAACCGATAAATTTGGCATCAGGGTAGTGTTTTCTGATGAGGTGCCCCACGGCAATTTCCGTTTTGGATTTATCTCCTTGCCCGGAGGACGTGGTGACCAGGAATGAGCTTTCCACAATAGCTTTGGGAGTCTCTTTATTGGGGATGATAAAATCCATAGTTCGCTTCTGGTTTGCCTCGTTGCGTACCAGCTCGTTGAGATCACCTGTTTCGTAAGTGATTCCCAATTCGTCGAGAATGAGCGCGATGACTGTCTCCGGATTGTTTTCTCTTTTGCCGGAGTAAGACCCTTTTTCTTTATACCTGACCAAGGTATCTACCATGGCTGACATATCAAATTGTAGTTTGGATATGCTCAGCTTTTTTAAGTCAAACAAGGGTAATGTCCTGACGAGGAATGGCACAGTTGCTCCCCTGAAGAAGAGATTTACGAGACCTCTTCTGAAAAAATCGTTCTCTTTGATCATCTTGGCTATCTGAGCATCACTCCACTCTTTAATGTCGGCATTCTTTGCTTCGGTATACCATTTTGCCTTCAGAGTGACATTAGCTAACTGTGCATCCTCTACAACGCGGATAAGCGTGATCAAGCGTTTCAGTGATTCATTGGAGAATCCGGTAAGTGCTAACAAAGCCCGTAATCCATTGTCGTTATCCCGAAGGAAATCGTAAAAGAGGTCTTCGTTAAGCCCTCTGTTCTCTACTTCATTCCTGAGGATGAGCAAACTTTCTTTGATGGCATTAATGTGACCTTCGTATCGCTCTTCGAATTTCTTGTTGAAAAAATAGAAGGTGTTTTTCTGGATGACAGTATTGAATTTATCTTTCGTATGTCTAAGCATTGTGTCACCACCTTTAGTTTTGGGAATTCTGCTGTGCTCTGATTGTAGTTGTTTCACCTGGAGGCAAAGAACTCATCCGGCGAGGCCTATTTTCATCCATTGGGAGCGGGTGGCAACTGCGCGGCGCAAAAAAGAGACCCGATTTCGCACGAAATCGGGTCTCCGGACCTCCGGACGTGGGCGGTAGGTTTACGGCGTGGGAGCGATGCTCATCTTAGCTCCGGCGGAGCGACCCCACACTTCGGGGAAGTACAGTTCGTTGACCGTCGCCGGCAGCACTTGATAGGTGCCCGGCACGGCAGCCCGCAGTTGATAGGTGAGGCGGTAAGTACCCGGCCCCAGCGAGTTGGCGAAGAAGACCGCTTTTTCGTCGCGCAGCTCACGATGGTTGAAGGGGTCCCACCACCAGAAGCCGATCATCCTGGCTTTGTCGTTGTACAGGCGCGGCGTTTCTTTTTGGGCCAGCGGCTCGAATCCGGCGGGGTAGGGATCGCTGAGTTGCACGAAGTAGCGCGTGGTGGGGACAATGAGCGTGAGCCGCACTTCGATTTTGTCGCCTGGGTGCAGCGTAGAGATCGGCTTGCAGGTGGTCACGTTGGTGGGCGTCTCGGTGGCGTCGATGGCGCAGTAGGCCCGCTGCACCGTCATGCCCCGGCTATCCGCCTGGACCGAGTCGGCGGGCAGAGATAGCCCCAGGTGCGCGGTGTAGTAGAGATTCCCGGTGCCGCTGTCGCGCGAAACTTCCAGCACGTTGGGTTGGGAGATGCTCAGCGCGGGCGATTGTCCCGCCGGGTGCAGGCCGGCTTGCAGCGTGGTGGTGCGGCGGAGCGTTGCGGCGTTGGCTTGACCGGTGGCCCACGGCTGCCCGTTCAGGGCTACGCCCCACGAGTAGTCGGCTTGCAGCTCTTTGGTCTGCACCATGTAGTCGGTTAGCGCGATGATTGTCCAGACTGTCTCTTGCGTGGTGCGCCAGCTATCCCCGCGCCGCGCGACCATCAGCCAGCGCACGGCTTGCGGGATCAAGGTGTCGTCGGGGGCGTAGCGCAGCAGGGCGGTGAGCATCACGGCGGTGGCGCGAGTGTCGCTGCCCCAGCAGCAGGCGTTGGCGTCGTTCCAGTGCGCGCCGGTGGCGGTGATGTCCGCTTCGCCGCGCAGGATGTCCAGCAAGGTGGTGATGCGGGTATCGGAGGCATCCGCCAGCCCGAAGGCCAACGTCAGGTAGGCGCGACCGGTGGTGCCGAGCTTCTCCCGCGAGGCGTAGAGCTTCGCGCCGCTGCCGGCGGGCCACGTCTGCTTGCCCAGCGTCAGCACGTAGAGCGCGAAGGCATCGCTGCCCAAGCGGATGTTGCCGTTGATGTCCTGCGCCAGGCTCTGGCTGATGTAGGCCAGGGCGTTGTTCAGCACATCGGCGCGGACTTCAAACCCGGCTTCCTGGGCGTGCAGCATCCCCAGAGCGACGTAGGAGGTCTGTTGCAAGGTGCTCTTGTCTCGCTGCCACCAGCCCCATCCGCCGTCGTCGTTCTGCCGCTCGTAGAGCCGTTGCAGCGTCTCCGGCACCTGGGTTTGCAATTGTGCCTTCATCTTGTCGGCGGTCTCGTTCTGCACGCCGAGTTCGGTCAATGCTTGGTAGGTGACGATGTTGGGCAGGAAGCGGTTGACCAGCGAATCGGTGCAGTCGTAGGGCGTGCGTTCCAGCACTTGCAGGCCGTCCAGCAGCGCGGCGGCCAGTGAGGGCACGAGGTTGACGGTGAGCGCGGAATCTTCCCCGGCGTTTTCGGGCACGTAGATGACTTCCAGGCGCGATCCTTGTTCCTCTAGCACGCCGCCGGCCCCTACCACGTCCGGGGTTTCGTAGCGGTAGACCGGTAAGCCCGCGTCCGTGGCCATCGCGGGACGGGCGGCGTCTTGATAGTCGCCGCTTTGGGCGATGAAGGTCATCCGCACGTGGGTGATGTTGACGGAGGGCGTCACGTTGACCGTCCAGGCCAGCCGCGCCCGTCCGCCATCGGGGATGGTGACGAGTTGCGCCGCTTCGCCTTGGACCGCTACGCCGGTTGCGCTGAGGGTGACGGTGACTTCTAAATCTGTGCCGCTGTTGTTGTGGACTACGGCGGCAACTTCCGGTTGATCACCGGCGATGAAGAAGCGCGGGGTAACGGGGCGCACCAGCAACGGCTTGGTGACGCGCAATTCTGTTTCCGCTGCGCCGACTTCGGTATCTTCGGTGACGGCGCGGGCTTGAGCAACCCAGGTGGTGAGGGAATCGGGCAGTTTGAGATGCACTTGGGTTTCGCCGCTCACGCCGGTGCGTAGGTGCGCTTCCCACAAGGCGGTGTCGGGGAACTTGGTGCGCACGGGGACGCTGCCCGGCTCGCCGCCTCCGCCGCCCAGGCCGCCCATCGCCATCTCGGCGATCATACGCGGCGCGGCCTTGGCTAACTCGTCCAACTGCTGCGTGCTGCGGTTGAAGAGCACTAACAACGAATCGCCGGTGACTACCGCCAGCGGACGGGGGCCGTAGAAGGTCTCCAGCAGCGAGGGCGATTCCGAATCCTTGAGTGCCAGGACGGATTTATCCACCAACGACAGCCCCACTTCGGCGTCGACCGGCTTCCCGGCGGCGTTGGTCGTGCGGACGGTCAGGGTCACGGGATCGCCGGGGGCGTAGTCGGCGGCGCGATCCGGCTCGACGGTCACGTTGAGCGTTTGCGCGGTCGGCTTGACCCGCAAGGCGACGTAGCCGACGCGCACATCGGGCACGGGATGCGTCTCATCCGCCCCGCGAATCACGACGAAGGAGACGTAGACATTGGGCACGTCCTGGGCGGTGATTTTGAGCGGCAAGATGGGGTTGGTGATGGTGTAGACGTGTTGCTCCACTTGGAGGATCGCGCCGCGTTCGACCGTCATCAACACGCGGTACGGGCCGTCGAAGGGCGTGGGGAGCAGGATGTGCGCCGTGTCGCCCACTTCGTAGCTCTGGGCATCGGCCACCGGCGTGATTTTCCCTTCCGCCATCTTCCAATGGGCGATCTGCCGCCCGCTGACCCAGAGCGGGGCTTCGGTACGCACCTGGTTGCCTTTGGCGTCCTTGGCCGTGGCGATGATGACGTAGGAGCCGCCTTGCGAGGGGGTGAGCGTGGCAACGGCGGCCCCTTGGCCGTCGGTGGTGACGTTGACTTTGGCGTCTACCGTGTCTGTGTAGCCCCAGCTCGGCCCGGCGTACGGATCGCCGCCCGGAATGGTGTACCATTCGCGGCGGGCCAGCGTCAGCGCGATGTCTTGATTGCCTACCGGCTCGGCTTCCCAATCCAAGGTGCGCACGTCCACTTTGAGGCTTTGGCCTGTTTGGACGACCCACTGTTGCGGGTGCAAGCCGATGTAGAATTGCGCGGTGTGGACGGTGAAACTGCTGTCGCTATCCACGGAGAAGCCGCTGTCGTCGGTGAGCGTCACATGCACCGTCCAGCGTTGGGAGGTGATCTCGTCGGCATCGCCGAACGGTTGCAGCTTGGCGGGGAGGGTGAGCAGGAATTGGCCGTTTTCGTCGGTGGTGGCATCTCCTTGGGCTACTGTCTGGGACGGCCCGAAGCAGCATCCGCCGGAGTTGCCCCAGTGCCACCAGCCATCCAGCGGCGGGTAGAAGGACGCGGGCGTGGCTTCAATGCTCCAGTGGAGCCGGGCGTGGTTGACCGCGCCGCCGAAGTAGTACGAGGCGGCGATGAGCACTTTGGCTTGATCGCCGTTCAGCAAGTCGTCGTGTTCCGGGGTCACGGAGACTTCAAACTCCGGTTTGCGGTAGGCGGCTACTTCAAAAGTCAGCGTCCACGGGGAACTATCCAGCCCCTCCGGCACG
>WFQZ01000109.1 GCA_015486785.1 Thermoflexales bacterium | reverse complement strand
GTGCTCAACGGGCGGAACTTCCCGGTGGGGGTTGCGCCTTTGCCGGGGGCGTTTGGGCCGGGGGCGACGTTGTGGTACGGCCCCGGCGTGATCTCCGTTGCGCCGGCCGGGCCTCGGCGCGTGGCGGCGTTGGATGTGCTGAAGTGGCTCTATTCCGAGGAGGCGCAGCTATTGTGGCGCACTTCGCGGTATGTGCCGGTGCGTCGCTCCGTGCTCACCGAGTTGGCCGAGCGGAACGACGCGCCGATGCAGCCGGTGTACAAAATCGCGTTGGCGGCGGTTGATACGGATGGTTGGCAATCACTGCCGGCGGGCGCGGCGGCGCGACCTTGCCGGGCGGCGTTGCTCCGCGCGTTTCTTTCGTTTGGGGATACGCAGGTGATGCCGGAAGTGTATCTTTCGAGTGCGGTGCAGGCTTGCAATAAGGGCCTTACGACTCCGTGAGCTGTGGTGATGGGACAACGGGCTAAGCGCATTGCGAGCATCGATTTCTGGCGGGCGGTGGCGATCTTCGCCGTCATCGCGATTCACACGACGCCGTTCCGCGTGTTTCAGCAGCCTCTATGGGTTGCGCTGCGCGTAGTGATCAATCAGAGCGCACGTTTCGCGGTGCCGTATTTCTTCATTGTTTCCGGTTACCTCTGGGGGCGGAAAATGCGGGCCGGGGCTAAGCCGTTCCGTGTTTACGGGGCGATGTCAAAGCGGCTGCTGCTCCCGTTTTTGATCTGGTCGGTGCTCTACGTGGTGCTGCCCACGGCGGTGGACCTGGACGCGATGCGCACTTACGGCTACCAGACGGTGGTCCACGGGAAGGTTGATGCGCTGCTGGCACATCCGTGGGCACTGGCACTCGAGGGCGGCAAGGTGCATTTGTGGTTTCTGGTGGCGTTGTTCTGCGCGGTGACGCTGGCGACGTTGCTCTACGTGCTCCGCCGGCCGGGGGCCTTGCTTCCCTTGGGGCTGATCCTCTACGGCGTGGGGTTGTTGGGCGGGCCTTACGCCGGGCTGGTGCCGGGATTTCACATCGGCATCAACACCCGTGATGGGCCGTTCGTCAGCACGGTGTTTTTCGCTTTGGGCTGGCATCTGGCGCGGCGCGACCGTCCGCCTGCCGCGCGACAGGCGGCGGCGATCTTCCTGCTGGGGTGGGGAATGCAGGTCGCCGAGTCGCTCTGGCTGGGGCGACACTTTGACATCCAGCCCACGCAGGTGGATGCCGTCGTGGGGACGCTGGCTTTCGGGTACGGCGCGGCGTTGCTGGCGTTGGCCTATCCGCGCCTGGGGACGAACGGCACGCTCCCCAAGCTCCTCGCTCGCGCCGGACGCGAGACGATGGGCGTCTACCTGGTTCACATCTTCTTCGTGGATTGGCTGCGGCTGTGGATCGATGCTCGCCATCGGGTGTTGTGGGAGTTGGCGTATCCGGTGGCGGTTTATCTGCTGTCGCTGCTGAGTGTGTGGGTGTACGGGAGCGTGAGGCGGCCGGGGGCTAAATCTCAACTGATTTCCGGGAGGGGATAACGGCAACTTACCAAGAGGCTCATAGACTAGCGTCATACGAAAGCAGGCGGCTCATTGAGCCGCCTGCTTTTTGCCGGTGAGACGTTACGCTGCCGCTCCGGCCAATCCCAGCTCCTCGGCGATGCCCTGCATTGCTTCCAGCACCACGCCGATATGTTCGGCCAGCGGCACGCCGAGCATTTCCGCGCCACGCTCAATGTCTTCGCGCCGCGCACCGGCGGCAAATCGCTTATCCTTCCACTTCTTTTTGACGGACCTGACTTTAACATCCCGGATGTCTTTGCTGGGACGCACCAAGGCCACGGCGGTGATCAGGCCGGTCAGCTCGTCCACGGCGAAGAGTGCTTTTTCCATCTGGGTAGTCGGCTCAACGCCGGTGATGTGCGGCGCGTGAGCTTGCACCGCGCGGATCAAATCCTCCGGCCACCCGCGCTCGGTGAGAATCTCTTTACCCTTGAAGGGGTGTCCGCCCGGCCCTAAATCCGGGTAAGTGTCGTACTCAAAATCGTGGATCAAGCCCACAATTCCCCAAAGGTCCTCGTCCTCGCCAAAGCGGCGGGCGTAAGCCCTCATCCCGGCCTCCACGGCCAGGGCGTGTTTGATGAGGTTGGGGCTTTTGGTGTACTCGTTGAGCAATTGCCAGGCTTCTTCTCGTGTGGGATACATATTGACCTCCTATATCGTTGTGTGGGCCATTATAACACTTTTGGGATGTGTCTGCCGAGCTTTCTACGGAGAGCGTCACGAGTTTGGGACATAATTCTGGGGTGTCTTCAAAGGCCAGGCGACGCTCAGACCGGCGCAAAGAGAAGCCATCGGTACCCGGCTGATGTCATAACCGGCCAACTCTAGGGGGCACTTGCCCCGAATCCTGGGC
>WFQZ01000108.1 GCA_015486785.1 Thermoflexales bacterium | reverse complement strand
TAGCGGATAGTGGTGGAATTCACCAGTTAGGGGAAGGTTTGGGCGGCGACAGGCACGCAAAAAGGTGCAGCGCACTTCGGAAGCGTGCTGCACCTTAGCGATCTTCCGTGCGGCATTACCGCTTGAATACTTCTACCGTCCTCTTCCGGTGTTTAGCAGATGGCGTGGGCACATCAAAGGTCAAGAGTCCCGCCTCCAGCAAAATGGGGAATTGCTCCCCATCGCTCAACCGCTTGACCACATAGTCCCCGTCCGCCGTTTCCTCATAGACGTACCCTTCGGGAAGCGGATAGTGGCGGCGCAAGTCTTCCAGCGTTTGCACATCCGCATCGTCAATATGACTCTTGTCCGAACTGCTCCAAGCCGCCGCCGGAGCGGCTTCCGCCGGATGGGACGGTTGTTTCTTCACTGCGGCCTTGCGCGGGGGGCGAGCACGCTGCCGGACTGCCGGCGGACGGGGCGTGATCTTGGAAAATCCGCCAAACAGCCCCTTCCGCATCCCGATTTCGGCTTGGGGGAAGACTTGGAACACGCGAGACTCGTCCATAATGCCCGCGATGTTCAATTTGACCGTTTCGCCACTGCGGGTTTTGATCTTCTCGATCTTTAGGCCGAACTTCTCGCGCCGCACGTAGACCCGACTCACATCCTCATTCAAGATGATGCGCGTCTTCTCAGGATGGTCGCTGTGCTCAATGATCACCCGCCGATCCGTAATCCCGATTCTGCGCTCGCTCCTCTGCTGAACCTGCGCGCCGCCTACGCCGTTCGCGCTGAAGCTAAAAGAGCCGCTGCTGGTGAATCTAACCGGGCCAATCACGACCTTTTCACCTTTTTCCAGCTTGATATGGATAAAAGCCGCCATCTCTCCCTCCTTTGCTAAGTGATCAAAATTTGCCGTAACGAATCGCACCGCGAGATGAATCGGCGGATTCCACCAACGGCGGGCCGAAGACATCCGGGTAGACGGTGACGCGCAGCAATTTACCGGCGCGGGACATCGCCACGGCCACAAAGCTCAAGTGCCAAGCCGGGTCCAGCTCCGGGACTTGCTCCCCCAGGTAACAACGGGCCACGGCCTCCATGTGCGCCAGCTTGCGCGGGGTGAGCGAGTCCTCCGGCGTACCGTAAACCGTGCCGCGTCGGGTGCGCACTTCGACGAAGTACCATTCCCCATCCCGGCGGGCGATGAGGTCTACTTCACCTTGAGGACAACGCCAGTTGCGGGTGACGATCTCAAAACCGTGGCCCGTCAGAGCCTGCGCGGCCAGTGTTTCCCCACGCCGCCCCAAGCCGATTTTAGCCGCTGAGCTTGCTCTTTTCATTTATCTGCCTATCATTAAGCGTAGTTGTGACCCCTAAGGATCAATTCAATTTTACTCAGGAGGAAGAAAATGGAAAAGCGGTACAAGCTGTTACGATTGATTGCCACATTGTGGAAGATTTTGGCGTGGTTAGTGCTGATTGTAGGCCTGCTGGGATCGGTCGGCGCACTCTTGATGGCCCTGGTAGGCGGCATGGGGCAGACGATGGGGCAAATGACCGGCTTCAACGTTGCCGGGCCGCTCATCGGCCTGCTGATGATGCTCAGCGGGGCCGTGGTCAGCATTTTCTACTTCGCCATCCTGTACACGTTTGGCGAGGTGCTCATGGTGCTGATCCAGATTGAGGAGAACACGCGCCGTGGCGGCCTGCGTCCGCCCGCGCCGCTGCAACCGGCGACGCCGACTTACAATCCCACCGTGATGGAAACACCGCCGCCGCCTTACACACAGTAACGGCGGGCAAGCGAACAGAGCCGAGGTTACCCCACCTCGGCTCAATTTTTTGGCGCGGACGGCGGCGAGTGTGGTTTTTCCACGCCGAAAGGGTGTAATGGCAGTAGCCTCAGATCGCAAGACCGATTACAATAAATCGGGGTTTTCCCTATTCCACAATTTAGCGCAAGCAGGAGGGGTTTCAATGACCGAATTTCGCATTACGCAGCACCCGGTCTTGGCAGTCGAACCGACCGAGCAGGTGACGTTCACGTGGCAAGGGCAAGTTCTAACGGCCAAAAAAGGGGAGATGCTGGCATCGGCGTTGTTCGCCCACGGGATTCGCGTCTTTGGGCATCACGCCAGGGACGGCTCGCCGCAGGGCATCTTTTGCGCCAACGGGCAGTGTTCACAATGCATGGTGCTGGTCGATGGCGTGCCGGTGAAGTCGTGCATGACGCCGGTGCGCGAGGGCATGCACGTCGCGCCGTTGGAGGGACTGCCGACGCCTGTCTCTTATACACATCTGACGCTG
>WFQZ01000107.1 GCA_015486785.1 Thermoflexales bacterium | reverse complement strand
GGGTGTTGAAGTCCTCCGGCGCGAGGAAGGCCGGGGCCAACCCCGCGCCCAGCCAGAGCATCAGCAGCAGGGTGCGCGGTTGGTGCTCGCGGCGCACGAGGAGCGCGATTAGCCCGACGCCGAATCCCAGGGCCAAGAGCGGCTCCAGCGCGGGGCGTCCGGCGATGTTGTACAGCCAATGCGGGTCGGCTTGCCAGAAGAGCATGGGCAGAGAGGCGCGGACGTTTTGCCACAGAGGCCGCCAATCTCCGTGCCGCAGGGCGGTGAGTGCGCCGCCCAGTTGCCCCAATCGCTGCTCCATCCCCGGATGGGCGTGGAGGTAGAGGAAGAGCGGGGCGGCGGTCAGCGCGGCGACGATCAGCAGCAGTACGATGCCGCGCCACGTGCGGCGGAATTCGTCGCGGGCCAGCCAAGCCAGCGTCGGGAGCAGGGCTACGAACATCAGCGGCATGCCTCGGCTGGCCATGTAGGTGTAGAGGCTCGCGCCGAGGGTGAATCCGGCGAGGGCGAACAGGCGGGACGAGCGCGAGGCTCGCGCGTGTTCGTAGAGCAGGACGGTGAGGGCCAGCAGGGCGGGCAAGGTGGGGGCACGCAATCCCACGCGGGCCATCATCAGCGGCCAGAAGCCCGCCGTCAGCGCAGCGGCGGTGAAGAGGGCGGCGCGTCGGCCCCACCAGCGGCGGGCCAGGGCGACGGTCGCGCTCCAGAGCAGCAAGCTCCAGCCGACGGTGGTCAGCCGCAGCGCGAAGATGCTTTGCCCCAGGAGGGCCATCAGCGCGGCGACGCTGTAATCGTACAGCGGCTCGTGCCCGTAGCCCACGGGGAAGTACAGGCGCAGTTCCCCACGCAGGAGCGCGGCGGCATCGTGGCCGTTGCTGGCCTCGTCGTGCGTCAGCCCCGGCGGGACGGCGTCAAGCGCGGTCACGCGCAGCGCGAACGAAATCAGCAGAATGGTGATGAGTGTGAGCCAAAAGGTTCGGGTTTTCAAAAGTCTCCTCAAGTTGAGTGATCGCAGCTTATTGTAGCATAGGGCGGCGGGGGATCGTGTGGTACACTAGGCCGGGGCGTGGAGTTCGCTCGGTCAGTTTCTTGACAATCCGGCGGGATTCCCGTATCATAACGGTGGAGATTTGTAATTTTTATGCAAAAGGAGACCCTTAGATGCTGATAGAGTTCACGGTAGGGAATTACCGCTCATTTTTAACCCCGGTCACTTTGAGCATGCTTGCGACCCGCTTGCAGGACGATCCATCGCTGGATAGGGAGAGCATCTTTTGGGTGGGCAAGTATCCGTTGTTGCGGAGTGCGGCAATCTACGGCCCTAACGCCAGCGGCAAGAGCAACTTGGTGCGGGCGATGATGTTTATGCGCCGTTTGGTGCTTGAATCGGCCACGAAATTGCAGGCCGGGGAAAAAATCCAGGTTGAACGTTTCCGCCTGGATGTGGAGGCACGTGGGAAGCCCGCTTTCTTCCAGATCATATTTTTCTGGAAAGGGGTGCGCTATCGGTATGGCTTTGAGGTGGATGAGTCCGTGGTGCGGAGCGAGTGGCTATACCGCACTATGAAGCGCGAGGCTCGTTTGTTCGTGCGCGAGGGAGATAGGTTTGATGTTTCAACGCGCTTGAGGAAGGAGGCTCCTTCCACGCTGCAACGCCAAACACGCGCGAACGCGCTCTTTCTTTCTGTGATGGCGCAGTTTAACAGCGCGACTGCTATTGAGCTGCTGACATGGTTTCGGGAACAATTCCATGGCGTCTCAGGGCTGGACGATGTGGGGTATACTCCCTACACCATCGGCCTTTGTGAGCAGGATGCCGCGTTCAGGCGGCGCATTGAAGCGATGTTGCGGGTGGCTGATACCGGGATTAAGGAGATCCAAATTGAGTCGCTGCCTTACACTCAAACCGATCCGCCCCAGGAGTTGCGCTGGTTGATGGAGGCCATCGCGCGCCACGACGGGAAAGAACTGGAAGAACTTACGCTCAAGCGCATCAGGACGATTCATCCGGTCTTTGAGGATGGGAAACAGGTGGGAAAGGCGATCTTTGATATGGTGAGGGAAGAATCCGAGGGCACCAAGAAGTTTTTTGCGCTCCTAGGCCCCTTGCTCGAAGCCCTCGAACACGGCTGGGTGCTGGTGATTGATGAGCTGGAAGCTCGTTTGCATCCCCGCTTGACTCGTGAGGTGGTGCGATTGTTCAACGCTCCGGAAACTAATCCGCATAACGCCCAACTTGTTTTCGCCACGCACGATCCCGGTCTCTTGGATGATCATTTGCTGCGGCGCGATCAGGTGTGGTTTATGCAGAAGGATCGCTACGGAGCGACGGAATTGTACTCCCTGGCAGAGATCAAGGAGCGCAAGGACGCTTCTTTTTTGAAGCATTACCTCCAAGGTCGCTACGGAGCTATCCCGC
This sequence comes from Thermoflexales bacterium, assembly GCA_015486785.1. Lineage (GTDB taxonomy): Bacteria > Chloroflexota > Anaerolineae > B4-G1 > SLSP01 > S014-19. The sequence continues at coordinate 1,829 of WFQZ01000107.1, read as the reverse complement.
ACGTTGGCAGGTTGCGCCCCTTGGTGGAGCAGGAGTTATCCCATGGCGCGTAAGCGCAAGCCCAGTGGACGGCTCCCGGACAAGGGCCGGCGGCTGGGTCGGCGTGCGGTTGCGCAACGCGAACCGCGGCCGGTTTTCCTCATTGTGTGCGAAGGGAAGCAGACCGAACCCAATTACTTCCGTGGTTTTCGAGTCAATGCCGTTGTTGTTGAAGTGGTGGGCGTGGGGCGGAGTCCGCGCGGCGTGGTAGCGGAGGCCGAACGCCTTAGTGAGGGAAAAGGTTATACCGAGACGTGGGTGGTTTTTGATAAAGACGACTTCACGGCTGAAGAGTTCAATGGAGCCGTTGAGCAGGCTCAGCGCGAGGGATTCGGCGTAGCTTACTCAAATCAGGCTTTCGAATTGTGGTATGTGCTGCACTTTGACTATCACGATACTTCGCTATCTCGTCGGCAGTATCAGAAGATACTGAGCCAGAAGTTGGGAAGGGCGTACCGCAAGAATGACTTGAGCCTTTACGATGACTTGCTGGAGAGACAGCAGACTGCGATTGGCAATGCGCAGCGTTTGCTGGACTCTTACGTCCGGCACAATCCCGCTCAAGACGATCCTTGTACCACGGTGCATGAGTTGGTGCGGAAACTGAACGAGTGCGCGGATTGACGCATTCGGTGAGAATCTCAAAATTGAGGAGGTGTAGATGAACAAGCGTATGTGGCAGCAGCCGATCACGAAGGTGGCACCTGATGAGGTGGCCGTGCGCGGCTATCGGATTGAGGCGTTGATGGGGCAGGTCCCGTTTGCGCACGTGGTTTATCTGGTGTTGAAGGGGGAATTGCCTACGCCGTCCCAAGGGCGGATGATGGATGCGATTCTCGTTTCCAGCGTGGATCACGGGGCGACGCCGCCTTCGGCGTTAGCGGCGCGGACGGTGGCTTCGGGCGGGGCACCGCTGACCACCGGCGTCGCGGCGGGCATTATGACGATCAACCGCCATCACGGCGGGGCCATTGAGGGGTGTATGTCGCTGCTGCGGCAGGCGGTGGCGCGGCAGCAGGAATCAGGCGACAGCACGGCGGAGGTGGCGCAAGCGGTGGTGGCCGAGGCTCGTCAGGAGCGGCGGCGGATTCCGGGGTTCGGGCATCGGATTCACGCACACGATCCACGGGCGGCGCGGTTGTTTGAGTTGGCCCGCAAGGAGGGCGTGGCCGGGCCTTACGTGGAGATGGCGGAGGCGATTCAGGCGGCTTTGCAGGACGCGCTGGGCCGTCCGTTCCCGATCAACGTGGACGGGGCGATGGCTGCCGTGTTGTGTGAGTTGGATTTCCCCACGGAGATCGGCAACGGGCTTTTCGCTATTTCGCGCATCGTGGGGCTGACGGCGCACGTTTTCGATGAGATCACGCGGCAGCGGCCTATGCGCCGCATTTCGCCCACGGATCACACGTACAACGGGCCGGAGGATCGGGAGGTGCCACGATGAGGGAACAGTTGCGGGCGTTGTTGCCGGAGTTCGATTTGATCGCGGATGCCGAGTTGCGCGAAAAAACGTTCCAGGTGTGGGAAGCTGCGTTGGCGGAGAGTGAGTGGACGCCGGAATCGCTGCAACAGATGCCGTTCACGCTGCTGATCTCGCCGTGCCCGGTGAGCTTCATTGAGCACACCCGCGCGGTCACGTTGACTGCGCTGCGGGCGGCGGAGGTGTTCGCGTCGGTCTACGGGGATCGGGTGCCGGTGCGGCGCGACTTCCTGGTGGCGGGCGGGCTGCTCCACGACATCGGGAAGCTGTTTGAGTACACGCGCGAGGGAGAGATGACGGTGCAGAGTGC
>WFQZ01000106.1 GCA_015486785.1 Thermoflexales bacterium | reverse complement strand
GGTACACGCATATGCAATCCACCTCGGATCACCATCTGGAGTTGCGCCCCCGCTGGAGCACGCAACATCGCCCCCGCAAGGCTTCGGAAACGGCCTTGATCTCCGTCATCGTGGTGGTGGCCCTGTTGTTCCTGAGCGGGCCGCTGCTCTCGCTGAGCGTGCGATCCTTCCGCGACGTCCACACCGGGAAGTTTTCGCTGGCTTACTACAGTGCGATGTTTACCAATCCCCGCCGCTCCATCTTTTACGTGCCGCCGTCCGTGGCCGTGCGTAACTCGCTCCATTTTGCCCTGGCGACGATGAGCCTGGCGTTGCTGCTGGGGATGCTCGCCTCGCTCTCGCTCTACCGGCACAAGCGTGCCTGGGTGATCGACGCGCTGTTTATGCTCCCGCTGGGAACTTCCTCGGTGACGCTGGGGCTGGGCTACATCCTGGCGATGGGACATCCGCCGCTCAATCTGCAAGGGACGCCCACGCTGATCGTGCTGGCGCACACGTTGATCGCGATGCCCTTTGTGGTGCGTAACCTGATGCCGGCCCTGCAAGCGATCCGTCCGGCCCTGCGGGAAGCGGCGGCTACGTTGGGCGCATCACCCCGGCGCACCTTTGTTGAGGTGGATTTGCCCATCGTTGAGCGGGCGATGGCCGTCGGCGCGATGTACGCCTTCACCGTTTCAATGGGGGAGTTCGGGGCCACCTCAATGCTCACCCGCCCGGACATCCCCACCATCCCCATCGCCATCTACCGCTACTTGAGCAAGCCCGGCGCGGTCAACTACGGCCAGGCGTTGGCTATGTCCACCTTGCTGATGGCCGTGTGCATCATCGGGTTCGTGGTGATGGAGCACTTCCGTTTGCCGGGGGAACAATCTTTCTAACTCTCGCCGCCCCGCTGATGAAATCCCGCCGGGCGCACCAATAATAGAATCGGCAATATCCCAAGTTATCCCAATCAAAATTTGGGATAACTTGGGGATTTTCGCGGCGCACATTAAGCAGCGAAATCCGCCGGGGAATGTGTCCCTTTGCGGGGCTTTCACAAATCGTTGACTTTACCTTGAGATCATTTACAATGTTCATCCGTTAGTTTCACCGGTCAACAATCACAAAAACGGCCACCAGGCCGTTTTTGTATGTATGAGCAGGTATTTTTCTTTGAAGAGGAGTTAGAGAATGAAAGAGTACACCACACAACAGATTCGGAACATTGCTTTGATCGGCCACGGCAGTTCCGGGAAAACCACCCTGGTGGAAGCGATGTTGTTCGATAGCAAGGCGACCACTCGCCGGGGCAAAGTGGAGGACGGCACCACCGTCACCGACTTCGACGCGGAAGAGATCCGACGCAAGATTTCCCTGAGCTTGAGCCTGGCGCCGGTCGAGTGGAAAGGGTACAAACTGAACTTCATTGACACCCCCGGCTACACCGACTTCATCGGCGAGGTGCGGAGCGCGTTGCGGGTCGCCGACCTGTCGCTCACCGTGATTGACGCGGTCTCCGGCGTGGAGGTGGGCACCGAACTGACGTGGGGCTATGCGGAACAAGAAGGCATCCCCCGCGCGGTGCTGATCAACAAAATGGATCGCGAAAACGCCAGCTACGAAAGAGCGATGGCCTCCCTGCAAGAGACGTTCAAGGCCCGCTTCCTGCCGCTGATGCTGCCGATTGGCTCGCAAGCTGACTTCAAAGGCGTGGTCAACCTGCTGGAGCGCAAGGCTTACGTCGGGCCGAAGAACGAAGTTGCCGACATCCCGGCGGATATGGCCGACGAGGTTGAATCCCTCTACACCGAGATCGTAGAAGCCGCCGTGGAAGCGGACGAAATGCTGATGGAAAAATACTTCGCCGAAGAACCGCTCTCGGCGGATGAGATCGCCGGCGGCTTGCGCCAGGTGATCCTGAGCGGGGAATACGTGCCGGTCTTCGTCGGCGCGGGCGGCAACGAGAACCTCAGCACCGCCACGCTGCTGGATATGCTCGTGCGCGTAGCTCCGTCCCCCGACGACCGGCCTTTCCAGGCCACCGACGCCCAGGGCGAGCAGCAATACGAGGTGAACGATCTCTCCCCGCTGGCCCTGCTGGTCTTCAAGACCACCGCCGACCCCTACGTGGGCAAGCTGACCTACTTCCGCGTCTTCGGCGGGATCGCCGTTTCCGGCGACACACTCTACAACAGCCGTGCCGAATCCACGGAACGGTTAGGCCAAGTGCTGGTGATGCGCGGCAAGGAACAATTCCCGATGGATCAACTGCACGCGGGCGACATCGGCGCGGTCGCCAAGATGAGCGAAGCTCGCACCGGCGACACCTTGTGCGCCAAGGATCACAAACTCACCCTGGAAGGGCCGCAGTTCCCCGATCCGCTGTACAGCGTCGCCATCTACCCCAAGACCAAGGGCGACACCGCGAAGATGGGGTCCACACTCAGCCGCATCTGCGAAGAAGACCCCACATTGCGTTGGCACCAAGAACCGAGCACGCACGAAACCATCCTCGCGGGGATGGGCGATGCGCACGTGGACACGGCGGTTCGGCGCATCAAAGAGCGGTTCGGCGTCAACCTGGAAGTCCGCGTCCCCAAAGTGCCGTACAAAGAAACCATCACCGCGACCGGCAACGCTCAGTACCGCCACAAGAAGCAGACCGGCGGCGCGGGGCAATTTGCCGAAGTCCATATGCGCGTCGAGCCGTTGGAGCGGGATACCGGCTTCCAGTACGAATGGGAAGTCTTCGGGGGACGGATTTCCAGTTCCTTCAAGCCTTCCATTGAAAAAGGCGTCAAGTCCGTCCTGGAACAAGGCGTGCTCGCCGGATACCCGATTGTGGATGTGCTGGTCGCCGTGTACGACGGGAAAGAGCACCCGGTGGACTCCAAAGACATCGCTTTCCAGATCGCCGGGCGCGAAGCCTTCAAACAAGCGTTCCGCAGTGCCAAGCCGGTGCTGCTGGAGCCGATGTACATCTTCACCATCACCGTCCCCGACGAGTTCGCCGGTGCGGTGATGTCGGACCTCAACACCCGCCGCGCCCGTGTTCAGGGGATGGATCAGAAAGGAAAGAAGGCGATCATCACTGCGCTGGCCCCGTTGGCCGAAATGCAGCAATACGCCACCAATCTCCGCGCGATCACCCAGGGGCGGGGCTTGTTTGAGATGAAGTTCTCGCACTATGACGTTGTGCCGCGCAACCTGGCGCAGCAGGTCATTGAAGCGTCCAAGGCGGAAGAATAAAGGTTGACACAGTTTCAAGGTGCTCTACAATGCCCCTCGCTCGGAGGGGCCGCCTTGAAGCGGCCTTTTTGATTGTTACAAAATACATCAACCGGCGAAGGTTATGTTTTTAAGGAGATAAAGATGGAAAGTTTGAAATTGAACGCATCCCGCCGAACCGTTACCGGCAAGCAGGTCAAGGGCTTGCGGCGGCAAGGCATCATTCCCGGCATCATCTACGGCTACGGCATTGAGCCAATCGCGGTACAATTCGCCGAGCGCGAGATCGCCCGCTCCATTCGCTCGGCCGGCTCCAGCACCACCGTGATGGTCACGGTGGAAGGCCAGGCCCAGCCCCTGCTGACGATCTTCCGTGATGTGCAGTACGATCCCATTCGGCGCGAGGTCATCCACCTGGACTTGCAGGCGTTGGACATCAACGAGACGGTGCGCGTGCCGGTTTCCGTTGTGCTCACCGGGGAATCCCCCGCCGTGGTAGACTTCGGCGGCGTGCTGATTCACGTGCTGAACGAAGTTGAGGTGGAGGCTCTGCCCACCGCCCTCGTTCCGGCCATTGAGGTGGACATTTCCGGCATCAAGGAATTTGGGCAGTCGATCACCGTGGGGGATATTGAACTCCCCGAAGGGATCACCATCCTGAACGATGCGCAAGATACGGTCGTCATCGTCAACGCGCCTGAGGCTGAGGAAGAACTCGCAACCGGCGCGGAGGAAGAAGGTGCTGAGGTCGAAGTGATCGGTGAGAAACCGGCAGAAGAGGCCGAAGCGTAAGCACCCAAGCATTCCCAAAAGCGCGGCTCACTCAGCCGCGCTTTTTTCGTCCTCCGACGCTGCCGCCATTTGCCCCACGAAGTGATGCTCTTCCCATCGCACCAGCCGCGTTGGGGTGATGCGATTGTAGAGGT
>WFQZ01000105.1 GCA_015486785.1 Thermoflexales bacterium | reverse complement strand
GGTGAAGACTTGCTCCGGCTGCGTGACCTTCTCCCCGGCCCCCTGCGCCATCAGCCGCGCGATGGCTTCCGTGGCGTCGCCGGGAATCGTCTCCGGCGACGGCGGCACGGTCCAGCCGGCGGTCAATTGCCGGTCGCCGTAGAGCTTGAGCAGCGAAGCCCCGTGCTCCTGCGTGTCGAACTGCCCCACGTAGCGCCCCGGCGCGATCTGGGTGAGGGTGATCGTCTGCGCGGCGTCCGGCTTTTGCGTCGACGCAACCCGCAAATGCAGCGTCAGCCCGTCGGCGTAACCGCCATCGGGCGAGGTGGCGTCAACCATCGCTTGGGCGGTCGTCCCTTGCGCCTGGATGTGCAAGGCCAGGTGATGGTCGGAGGGCGGCGGGAGCACGTGACGCACGATGTTGCCCCAAAACTGCGAAAATCCCTCCCACGAAGCCCACGCGGCGGCCCAGCGTCCGGTGGCGTCCGAGGCCCAGGCCACGGACTCGCCCAGGCCGTATTGCCACACCGCCAGCAGCGGATCTCCGGCGGTGGCTTCCCAGACCACTTGGGCGGTCTGCTTGGGGGCTGTGGCGACGTAGCCTTGCAAGGGCGGGGTGCGGCGGAGTGCGTCCACCGGCGGCCACGAGGAGACCGGTTGCGGGTAGAAGTTCTGCTCCACGATGTAGGATCGTTTGGCGTGCGCCGTCTCCTCGGCGAAGATGGCGGGCAGGCTGGCCGCTTGCTCCGTGAGATAGAATCGCCCGTTCCCCAGCTTGGCCACCTGTTGGAGGAAGGGCACGTCCGTCCCGCTGCCGATGGCCACCACGCTGACGGTGGTGCCCTCGGCGGCGAGCTTGCCCACCAGCGGCAGCGTGCCGGCGTGACGCTCGGCGTCGCTGCCGTCGGCCAGCAGCAGGATATGGCGCAAAGTGCCCGGCGGCGGTGCGGCTTGCGTCAGCATGTCGGCGGCGTATTTCAAACTGTCGTAGACGTAGATGCCGCCTCCGCCCGCCTGCATCCGCTTGAGCTGCGCGATGAGGCTGCTGCGCTCCGTCATCTGGGTGAAGGGGTAGACTTCCGAGGGGCGGTCGTCGTAGGCCACGGCGGCCAGCGAATCGTTGTCGTTGAGCATCTCCGCCACGCGGATCGCGGCCTCGGCGGCCAGGCGGATTTTGGTGATCCCGCCTTCGGTCGCGCCCATGCTGCCGGACTTATCAATGACCACCACCATCGCCAGTGGCGGGAATCGCCGAGGGTCTTGCAAGCGCATCTCCACCGGCAAGCTGGCCTCCAGCGGCGTGCCCAGCCAGCCGCCCATACCGTAGCTCTGCGGGCCGCCGACGGCGACCAATCCGCCGCCCAAGTCGCGCACGAAACTCTGAAGGGCGGCCATCGTCGGGGCGGGCAGGGCGGAGGCCGGTGTGTTGACCAGAACCACGGCGGCGTACTCGGCCAGCCCTTGCGCCGAAAGCGGCAGCGATTGCGGGGCGATGGTTTCAACCGTCAAGCCGTTCTGTTGGAGGGCGCGGGATAGCTCTGCGGTGTCGCTGGCCGGGCCGGCGAGCAGCACGCGCGGCGCACCTTCGACGAATACCAGGCCGGTGCTGCAATTGTTTTGGGCGAAGGTGTCGGCTTGCGGCGCGATGCACACGCGCACCGGCGTGAAGCCGGTCTGCCGCGCCGCGAAGGTGAATTTTTGCTTCTGGTCTGCGGAATGCACGGAGATCGTTTCCTGTCCCACCTGCCCGGCTGCTTCCCAGGTGAGCACGAGATCGGCGGAGGTGTTGGCGGAGATGTCCACCGTCACCGGCACGCGGTCACCGGGGTACACTCGCGCCGGATATTGCAGGTCGGCCAACCAGACTTCGGGGCCGGGCGAGCCGCTGCCGGAAGGGACGATCTGCACATCCACGCCCCGCGCGGCGGCTTGACGCAATGCCCAAGCGGCGTGTCCGGTGGTCTCCAGCCCGTCGCTGAGCAGCACCAGACGCCCCGGTGCTCCGTCGGGGATGAGGGCCAGCCCTAGACGCACCGCTTCCTCCACGTTCGTGGCGTCGCGGCGCGGGAGGGTGGCGAGCGGCGCGAGGGTTTCGGCGGTGGAGGGCAGCCGATCTACCCAGGCATCCGCGCCGAATACGACGATTCCGGCGCGATCTCGCGGGGCTTTGGCCTGCAAGGCCGCTTCAATGAACGAGCGTTGTTCGTTCCAGGCTTGCTGGGTGCTGGCGGAGCGATCCACCACGAAGATGACGTTGAGGTCACGGGTGGCGTGCGTCAGCCGTGCTCCGGTGACGGCGGCCAGCAGCAGGAGGATCAATCCCAAGCGCAGCAGTGGGGCCAGGCTCACGCGGCGCGGGCGGAAGTGTGCCCCGCTGCGGATTTCAGGCCCCCACCACAAGGCCGCTTCGAGCAGCAGGAGGAACAGGGCCAGCGCGGCGGCGAGGCGGGTTTCTTCGCGCCAGCCGGGGGGCTGTGCGCTGCGCGGCGGGATGACTTTTCCGGCGACGATCACTTGGCGCGGGCGCAAGTCGCTTTCGGCGGCGTCCAGCAGGCTGACGGCGAAGACTTGTGTTTGTGTCCCGTGCGGCGTCTCGACCCGCAATTGGTAGAGGCCGGGTGCATCCGGGCCGCGTGGCGTGGTGCCGACGGGCGTCAGAGCGCGGGTGGTGC
>WFQZ01000104.1 GCA_015486785.1 Thermoflexales bacterium | reverse complement strand
GGATTGTGCTTTGGTTTCGAGAATGGCCTGGATGGCGGCCTGGTTGTCCGGCGAGCCGTAGTGGATGTGGGTGTTGTCGCCGGTGATGATGGTGCTGTTCTGGACGTCGCCATTGACGGCGACGGAACGATTATGGGTTTCGATCATTCGCGATTCTCCTTCCTGGGGCGACGCGAGGCCGCCCCCTTCTTGTGAATTCATGGCATCCTCCGGTAGATGAGATGACCTCGTTAGTATACCCCTTGCACCGCAGCGGCGCAACCGGCGCGGGCGGGGAAAGCCACGCACCGCGAGGAGCGCGGAGGAAGAACAGGTGCGACGCACTTCCAAAGTGCGTCGCACCGTGCCTCGCGCCGATTCGTCTTGTCTTTGTTGGCGGTCGCTGCTACAATGAGGGCAACTTTCCCCTTATTGCTCAGGAGGTGCGTGATGACGCAGAAGGTGATCGGGATTTTGACCTCAGGTGGCGATTGTCCGGGTTTGAATGCGGCGATTCGCGGGGTGGGCAAGGCGGCGCACTCGCTGGATATGCAGGTGCTCGGTTATCTGGATGGCTTCCGGGGGCTGGTGGAGAATCGCTTTAAGCGGTTGGATTCTTACGCGCTTTCCGGCATTCTCACGCTGGGCGGGACGATTTTGGGTACCAGCCGCGATAAGCCGTACCGTATGCCAGTGGGCGCGTTGGGGACGATGGATATGACGCCGATGGCGGTGGAGAATTATCACAAGCAGCATTTGGATGCGCTGGTGTGTCTGGGCGGGGGCGGGACGCAGAAGAATGCGCTGCACTTGATGAAGCAGGGGTTGAATGTGATCACGCTGCCCAAGACGATTGATAATGATGTGGCCAAGACGGATGTCACGTTTGGGTTTGATACGGCGATGGGCGTGGCAACCGAGGCGATTGATCGCCTGCACACGACGGCAGAGAGTCATCACCGCATCATCATCGTGGAGATTATGGGGCACAATGCCGGTTGGCTTGCGCTCGGCTCCGGCATTGCCGGCGGCGCAGATGTGATTTTGATCCCGGAGATTCCTTACGACATTGACAAGGTCGCCGAGGCGGTTTTGCATCGCAGCCGGATCGGCAAGCGGTTCAGCATCATCGCTATGGCGGAAGGGGCACTCTCGCGCGAGGAGAGTGCGGCGCGAGGCAAAGGGAAGAAGAAAAAGAAGAAGCAGGCGGAGGAACAAGCGGAATGTTCCACCGAGAGTGTGAGTTTGAAGCTCGCCCGCCGGTTGGAATCGCTGACCGGTTTGGAGTCGCGCGTGACCTCGCTGGGACATTTGCAGCGCGGCGGATCGCCTAGCCCCGCCGACCGTCTGCTGGCGACGCGCTTGGGAACGGCGTGCGCGCAGTTGCTATCCGAGGAACATTACGGGGTGATGGTCGCCGCGCGTGGGGAAAAGTGTGTGCCGGTGCCGTTGGAGGAGGTGGCCGGAAAGCGCAAGATCGTGCCCTTGGATCACTCTTGGATTGTGAGTGCGCGGATGGTGGGCACAAGTTTTGGGGATTGAGACGCGAAAAGCGGCCCGCTTGCTCAAGCGGGCCGCTTTTTTTGTACCCCTGATGCGACTCGAACGCATGCCACCGGCTCCGGAGGCCGGTGCTCTATCCAACTGAGCTACAGGGGCTAGACGGGCTGCATTGTACCATAAAAGAGCGATCCGACAATCATACGCTGCGCAAGTTGACCTCTGCGCTTTGTGGCCCGGCAACGGGCAGACGGAATGCGAATGTGCTGCCCTCCCCTTCCTCGCTTTCAACCCAGATTTGGCCTCCGTGGGCATTGACCGCCAGTTGACAGAACGTCAATCCCAGGCCGGTGCCCTGTCGCTGGATGTGTTTTTCTTGTACCTGGGTGAACTTCTCAAAGATGCGTTCTCGTTCCTTTTCGGGGATGCCGGGGCCGGTATCTGTGATGCGCACGACGATAGAATCCCCTTCGTGGGTTAGCGAGCCGGAGATGGTGCCGTTTGCCGGGGTGTACTTCAGGGCGTTGCTCAGCAGGTTGGCGATCACGCGCCGCAGCAAATGCTCATCTCCAATGACCGTGGTGTGTTCCGGCGCGGGGGCAAGCGCAAGGTGCTGCTTTTCCAGTTCGGCGGTGGCCTTGATGGCGTTGAGGCTCTCTGAGAGCAGGCGGTACAGGTCCACCGTCCCCAGGTTCAACACGAATTTCCCGGCTTCAATCTTGTTGATGTCCAGCAGTTCATTGACCAGTTCCACCAGCATTTGGCTGCTGTGGCGGGTGTTTTCCAGGAGATGCTTTTGTGTTTCGTCCATCTGATCGGCCATCGTCATCAAGAGCAGGTCTATGCCGCCCATCACGGCGGTGATCGGGTTGCGCAGGTCGTGGATGATCATATGGGTGAGGCTGTTTTGTAGCTGCTCCGATTCGCGCAGATGGGCGTTGGTATCCTGGAGACGTTCGGCCAGGATGCCGGAGAGTTGCGCCGTGAACAAGGCGGGAATGGCTACGATGAGCCAGTTGATTACCAGCAGGGGGCCGCGTTCCCGGAGCGGGATTTCCATCCCCCAGATGGGGATGAGCGAGACGCTGCCGCTGTATTCGGTGAGCAGCATCAGGGCGTAGCAGGCGATGCTGAGGATGGCGATTAACATCGCGCCGTGGCGTCCCAGCAGGAACGAGGCGACCACGATGACCAGCATGTACAGGGCCGGCATCGGCGTGACCGGCCCGCCGGTGTAGTGAACGGTCAGCGTGATGATCAGGGTGTAAGCGACCATCGTTACTTGAGAGATGAGCCGTACCGGTAGATTCCGCCACAAGGCCAGCAATCCCAGGATGGCCACGCCGGCTGAAGCTATGGCCATCAGGGAAGTTTGTTCGGGGGGAATGGCCAGCGAGATGGCGACGGGGCTGGAAGCAAAGATCATAATCCCCAGCACCAAGGTCAACATACCGGCGTAAGTCAAGGTGTTGCGCAGGTCCCGCGACTCTTCTTGAGCGACTTCTACCGGCTTCGTCGGTGGGGGCGTTTCCATCCTCTGCTCCTTTTAGATTTCGTCCAGGGTTTCCAGTACGATGTCTCCACTCTTGCCGCCGTGCTTTTCAATCAAACGGATGTTTTGGATGTGCATGCCCCGATCCACTGCTTTGCACATATCGTAGATCGTCAGGGCGGCGACGCTGACGGCGGTCAACGCTTCCATTTCCACTCCGGTGACACCGGAGCAGCGCACTGTGGCTATGATTTTAATCACGGAGCGAGAACCGTCAAATGAAAATTGGACTTCCACGCCGGTGATGGGCAGGGGATGACAGAGGGGGATGAGCGTGGGGGTGCGTTTGGTGGCCAGGATGCCGGCAACTCGCGCCACGGCTAACACGTCGCCCTTGGCGGCGCGACCCTCGCGGATCATTGCCAAGGTCGCCGGTTGCATGTGGACTTCTCCGGCGGCGATGGCGGTGCGGGTGGTGATCGGCTTGCCGCTCACATCTACCATGCGGGCCGCGCCGTGCTCGTCGATGTGGGTGAGCGTAGGTGACTCCGCGCTCATTTTAGCCCCCGATGCACGACATTGGCAGGATGTGCGCTTCGGCTTCGGGGACTTGCTGCGCCAAGTGGTGTTGGCGCGGCTTGGAGCGCACGGCCTGGCGGAAGATTTCCCGCAGCATTTCGTCGTCTGCCCCTTGCCGCAGCGGGGTACGCAGGTCAAAGGCGAGGTTGGAAAGCAGGCAAGGCAGGATCAGCCCGTTGGACGTGAGGCGCAGGCGGTTGCACGAGAAGCAAAAATGCTCCGTGACCGGGCTGATGAAGCCGAGCGTGCCTTTCGCGTTGGGGAGACGGTAGTATCGCGCCGGACCGATGCCCGCGCCGGTGCCGCGACTGGGGGTAAGCGGGCCAAGTTCCGCCTCAATCTTTTCTCGCACTTCGCGCATCGAGACCATGCCGTCTCCGGCCCAATGCACGCCGTCACCCAGCGGCATAACTTCAATGAAGCGCAAGTGCCAGTCCGGTTGCAATGTCAGGCGTGCCAAGTCCACGACTTCGTCGTCGTTGAGGCCGCGCACCACGACGGTGTTGAGCTTTACCGGCTTGAGTCCGGCGGCCAGGGCGGCTTCCCGACCGGCGAGTACCTTATCCAGCGTGCCCATCCGGGTGATGCGTTTGAATCGCTCCGGCTTGAGTGTGTCCATGCTGACGTTGACGCGCTTGAGTCCGGCTTGAGCCAGGGCCTCGGCGTAGCGGCTGAGTAGTATGCCGTTGGTGGTCATAGAAAGATCGTCCAGGCCGGGGATGGCGGACAGTGCGGCGACTAAATCCACCACGTCTTGCCGTACCAGCGGTTCGCCGCCGGTGAGCCGCACGTGATGAATGCCCATTTCCACGGCCAGGCGCACGATGCGCACGATTTCTTCGTAGCGCAGGATGTCGTCGTGGTGCAGCAAGGGGACGCCTTCTTCTGGCATGCAGTAGACACAACGGAGGTTACAGCGGTCGGTCAAGGAAACGCGGAGATAACTGATCGGACGTTTGAAAGAATCTTTTAACATCGGCATATCATCCTAGGGGGAAAATAAAAGGTCGGGGCAGGCGGATTTGAACCGCCGACCTCACGGACCCAAACCGTGCGCGCTAACCAAACTGCGCTATGCCCCGAACGCGCCATAGTCTACCTGAGTTCATACCCAAGTCAAGGTGACCAGGAAAGTCGTTGATTATCCCAGCCCGGTAGTGTGCTGCCCAGGTTGACGATGCGCTGAGCGGTGGGGCTGTTGAGGGCGCGAATGTAGATCGCCCATTGTCCATCCCGATTGCTGACGAAGGCGATGCTACCGCCGTCCGGTGACCAGGCCGGCAGGCCGTCGTCAGAGGGGGCGGTGACGAATTGTTGCACGCCGCCTTGGGGGCTGAGTAGGTAGATGTCCCAATTGCCGGTGACGTTGCTCATGTAGGCCATGAGGTTGCCGGCGGGTGCCCAGCTCACGGCTGTGTCGTTCTCGCTGCCGGTGAGGCGGGTGCCCGGTTGAGCGTCGTCGGGGTTGTCCACGATGATCCCGCATTGCCCTTCGGCATCGCAGCCGGTGTACGCCAGCAGGCCGGTGCGACTCCACGACGGTGCCCAGCCGGGCGCGAGTTGGCGCGGCGTTCCTTCTCCATTGGTGTTGGCGATGTAGATGTACCACGTTCCGTTGACGGCGGCGGCGTAGGCGACGCGCTGTCCGTCGGCGGAGAGCGTGGGCCAGGCTTGTCCACCCGGCGCGAGCAGTTGCAAGGGGACGCCTTCTTCCGGCAGCACCATTTTGATGTCTCCGGCGGATTTATCGCGGTAGGCCATTCGCCCGGTGCCCCACTCCCACCACGGTTGATCGGCGTTGCTGGCGACCCGCAGGATGCGCCCGTCGCTGTACAGCGCGAACAGGTCGTATACGCCGGCGGCTGAGTCGAAGACCGGATAGGCCAGTCGTCCGGTGGTGAAGCCGACGATGGGTTGCGGGGTGATCAGTTGCTCGGTGCCGCTGATCGGGGTGGGCGTGGCGATGAGGCAGGTTTGGGCGGCGGCGGCGCGTTTCTGATCCACCTGGGGATCGGCGTAGAGGCGCAGGGCTTGGGAGTAGTTGGTTTCCGCCGGACACATTTCGCCTTGTCCGGCCAAGTAGTCCGCGTAAGCGATGTAGGCTTGGTACAGCTTTTTGGCCACGTCGCGATAGTCTGGGTGGGTGTTGTAGAGTGCGGCGAATCGTTGGACGCATAATTTCCAATCCACGCCCCAATAGCCTTGCGCTTCCAAGTAGCGGGCGGCTAAGTTGCGCTGGTTGACTGCGTCGGCGTCCAGGGGCCGCAGAGCTACGGCTTGATCAAGGTAGAAGATGCCCGATTCTAGTTGATCTTGCTCCAGGTAGTGCATGCCGGCGTTGTACAGACTATGGAAGAGCATGTCCTCAACCGTTTTTTGCCGATAGGTGGCATCAAGTGCCCGCAACTGGGTTAAGGTGTTGGCGGCATCAGTCCATTTCTTGTTCCGGTAGGATTCTTGCGCTTGGCTGAAGAGTTGATCGGCCAATGAACTGGCGGCTTCGGAGGTGGGGGTGGGCTGAACGACCAGTCTGGCTTGGGCCTCTTCTATACCGCGCTGCGCCAGCGTGTTTTGCGGATCAAGTTGCAGCACGTATTGGAATTCCGCCTCGGCTCGCTCGTACTTGCCGTTGTTCAGGGCGTACAATCCGGCCTGGTAATGTTGCTGCACGATCTGTTGGTGACGGGTCTCGCGGTCTCGCTCTCCGAAGTACAATCCGGCGTAGGCCGAGGCCAGCACTGCGCCCAGCAGGATCAAGAAGGCCAGGGTGAGGATCAGCAACCGCCGCCAGAGGTGATGGCTCTGGCGGGGTTGCGTAGTGGTGGCATCAGTTTCGGGCATCGTCACGGGCGTTGGTTACTCCCAATGGAAGGTTTCCAGTGACAGGCCGCCGACGAATTCGCGCAACAGGGAGTTTTCGGGGACGTGCGCCAGATCGGCGGGCAGGAACCATTGCAGGAAAGAAAGCAGCCGTTTGGCTTCAACCCATTGCCGCGAGTCCGGTTCAACTTGGCGCAATAGCGGCTCCACGAAGGGCTTGAGCACCGCCAGTTCGTAGACCAGTGCGGAGTTGAACATCACATCGGCGTTTTCCTGGTAGGGGAAGATGTGTTCTTTTTCGCCCTTGCGGACGCTGTTCCAACGGCCCAGTGTTTCTTGTGCGCTGTACCCGCGCGTGCGAGCGTCGCGGACAATGCGGCGGCAGAGGCGCGTATCGGTGGTGGGCACGCGGTTGTGGCGATCCAGGTTTAGCTGGGTGAGGGCGGAAACGTAGATGCGGAAGGTGCTTTCCGGGTCCACTTCCGGCACCAACTTGGGGTTTAGTCCGTGGATGCCTTCGGCGATCATCACTTGGTCGCGGCTCAATTGAACGGTCTCGCCTTCCTCGCGCTGTCCGGTGTAGAAGTTGAACTTGGGGAGGTGGGTTACTTCACCGTTCATCAATGACTTGAGATGCTGGTTGAAGAGGGGCACGTCAAGCGCGCCTAAACTCTCGAAATCGTAGTTGCCATGCTCGTCGCGGGGCGTCAATTCGCGGTTGACGAAGTAATTATCCAGCTCCAGCGCGTAGGGGCGGATGCCGTGCGCCAGCAGTTGAACCGCCAGCCGCTTGGAAAAGGTGGTTTTGCCGGAAGAGGAAGGCCCGGCGATGAGCACCAATCGTATCTGATCCCGCCGCTCCCAAATCTGGTGGGCGATGTCGGCGATGCGGTGTTCGTGCAAGGCCTCGGAGACCAAGATGATCTGGCGCAGGCGGTCCGTGGCGATCATCTCATTTAGCTCGGCCACGTTTTCCACGTGCAGCAGGCGCAGCCATTGCCCGTACTCGCGGAAGACCCTGATCAGCTTGGGGTCACGGCTGGGTGGCTGGAGGGTTGTGGGTTGGTGGCGGCGGGGGAATTGCAGGATGAAGCCGTTGCCCCAACTGAGCAACTGGAAGTATTTGAGGTAGCCGGTTGAGGGCACCATGTACCCGTGGAAATAGTCCCGGTAGCCGTTCAAGTTGTACAGTTGCAAGTAGTTTTTCTTCTTGCGATCCCGGTGATTGAAGAGGGCGACTTTGTCCCATTCGCCATGCTCGTGGTACGTGTTGAGTGCTTCTTCCACGGGGACGTTTTCGCGCACGATGGGATAATCCGCGTCCACCATGCGCCGCATTTCGGCGCACAGCGTCTTCAACTCATCTTCGGTGAACGGGTCGCGTTTGCGCACCTCGCAGAAGTAGCCGCCGAAAGGCAGCGAGTGATCGACGTAGATTTCAACACCGGGGAAGATCCGTTGCGCCGCAGCGACCATCAGGAAGGTCAAGGCGCGGTGGTAAACTCGGATGCCGTCGGATTGTGAGAGGTCAATTGGCTCTAAGGTGCAATCTCTGCGGACGGGATAGGTTAGCTCGCGCAGTGACTTATCCACCATGGCCAGGATGAAGGGCACTTTGGGGTTGGGATACGCGGTGTTGATGAATGTCTCGGCGGTTGTGCCCACCGGCCCGGAGAACGTGCGTCCATCCGGGAAGGTAACTTGGACATCTTGACGTGGTTCTGCTTCTGTGATGACAGTTGAATCGTTCATATAGCTCCTTTCAATGATATAGGTCCCGGCCGGGAGTGCCGGTGAGGGTTAAAATTTGTCGGTGGCGGTACACAAGCCATCCAGCGTGGTGACGAAGTTGTTGAACCCGTGGACGTAGCTGTTTAGATAATCCTGGGCCAGCAGATCGGCGGTTTCCACTTCTCCGGCGGCGATGAGCGGCGCAATGAAGGGGCGGTAATCGCGCAGGGTGATGTGCATTTGCCCTTCATCATCGGTGAGGATGCACCAGACCAGTTCTTTGGTGTTGCCGTCATCTTTGGCACTGATGATGCGTTTCAGGGTGGAGCCGGGGGCCACGCGCCCGACGTTGGAAAAGACTTCGTTGCCTTTCAAAACTTCGTTCAGTGCGCCGATGTGTTGGGGAATCTGATCCACCAGGGATTGCATCGGCTTGGGGAGGATGCCGACGAGGCGCAGGAGGGCGGTGTTGAGGCTTTCGCCCCGCATAGTGACGGCCTTGAGCGTATCCAAAAATTCTCCGTAAGCCTTGAGGTAAGCTAACAGTTCCCGGCGGCCTTTGTCGAACTCGTCCCACGAATCACGGCTGGGGTGTGCCCTATGACTGCGGTAGAGGGAATTGGCCTTGGCGTACAGCGTTGGTATCTGGGTCAGCGGGTTGCGGTAGGTGGTGGGATAGAGCCGCTCTGCCGGGGAGACGTTTGTGGCGTCCATCGGGATGAGTAGGGCGGGATTGGTTTCCCGGTATCGCTTGAGCGTGTCGTTGAAGAGTTTGCTGAGCGTCTCATATTGCGCCGGGGACATCCGCGTTTGTAGTTCCTGGATCGCGTTCCTCGCTTTGACGGAAGGTTCGTAGTGCAAAGCGTGAAAGCTGCGGTAAAGCAGCAGGAAGTCATTGACCGTCATTTTCACGCCGTGGCGTTTGAGGTGCTGGCGTACTTTTGCCAAGGCTCTCATATTCACCGCGCCTGATTCGGCC
>WFQZ01000103.1 GCA_015486785.1 Thermoflexales bacterium | reverse complement strand
CCCTTACGTGCAGCGGTGATCGGCGTCGGCTCTATGGGACGCCATCACGCGCGAGTGTACACAGAATTAGCCCAGACCCAATTGGTGGGCGTGTCGCATGTCTCGGCGGAAACAAGCCAGCGCATCGCCTCACTCTACAACGTCCCGGCCTTTCAAGACTATCGGGAACTCTTGGACGAAGTACAGCCCGACATCGTATCGGTAGTCGTCCCCACCAAATACCACCGCGAAGTCGCTTCCTACGTGATGGAAGCAGGCGTTGATGTGCTGGTGGAAAAACCCATCGCGGCCACCGTCACCGAGGGCGAGGCTCTGATCGCGCAAGCGCAGGCCACAGGCCGCAAGCTGATGGTAGGGCACATCGTGCGCTTCAGCCCGGTGATCCAAGCCCTCAAAGCGCACCTGGACGCCGGAGAACTGGGCAAAATCTTCCAAATCGTGTGCCGCCGCGTGGGGCCGTTCCCGGCCCGCATCCGCGACGTGGGCGTTGTGGTAGACCTGGCCCCGCACGATCTGGACGTGATGCGCTACATCAGCGGCGACGAGCCGGTACGAATCTACGCCGAAACGGAGCAGCAGATTCACACCGCCCACGAAGATTTAGTCGCCGCCCTGCTGCGCTTCCGCAACGGCGCGGTGGGCATGCTGGAAATCAACTGGCTGACCCCGCAAAAAGCCCGCGAGGTCATCGTGCTGGGGGAACAAGGCATGTTCCGCGCCGACGATCTGACGCAGGATTTGTACTTCTACGAAAACGCCGAGGCTTCCGGCCTGGACTGGAATCACCTGAGCATGCTCAAAGGCGTGAGCGTGGGGCGCATGGTGCGCTACCCCATTCAGCGGCACGAACCGCTCAAGGCCGAACTGGCCGCCTTCGCCGACGCGGTGCGCCACGATCGGCCGGTGCCCGTCAGCGGCGCGGACGGATTGGCCGCCCTGCGCCTGGCTCTGGCCGTAGTCGAGTCAGGAGCCAGTGGGCAAGTCATCACCATCTAACAAGCGAGGCACAATTTGACACTAACAGAGTTGCAAGAGAAATTCAACCAACGCACGGCCCGGCTGGGCGTCATCGGGCTGGGATACGTGGGCTTACCGGTCGCCAGCCTGTTCGCTGAAGCCGGATTTGACGTGCTGGGCCTGGACTTGAAGGCCGAGCGCGTGGCGCAAATCAACCAGGGGATTTCCCCCATTGAAGGCGACGAGCCGGGGCTGGCGGAGCTGGTCGCTCAAGTGACGGCCTCCGGCCACCTGCGAGCCACCACCGAAGCAGCCGCGCTGCAAGATCGTGACGTGGTCATCCTGTGCGTGCAAACGCCGGTTGACGAGAACCACGCGCCGCGTTACGTCGCCTTGCGCAGCGCACTGCGCTCCCTGGGCACAGTGTTGAGCGCGGGCACACTGGTCATCGTTGAATCCACCATCGCCCCCGGCACGATGAACGGCGTGGTCCAGCCGCTGCTGGAAGAAAGCTCCGGCTTGCGCGTGAATGATGATTTTTACCTGGGGCATTGCCCGGAGCGCGTGATGCCGGGGAAGCTCCTGGCGAACTTGCGCACCGTCAGCCGAGTTTGCGGCGGGGCGACGCCGGAAACAGCACAGACAATGATCGCGCTCTACCGCACCATCGTGCAAGCCGACCTTGATCCGGCGGACTGTGTGACGGCGGAACTGGTCAAGACCGCCGAGAACGCCTACCGCGATGTCAACATCGCCTTTGCCAACGAAGTCGCCTTGATCTGCGAGCAAGTGGGCGGCGACGTGTGGAAAGTCCGCGAACTGGTGAACAAATCCCCAGGGCGGCGGATGCTCTACCCCGGCGCAGGCGTGGGCGGACACTGCATCCCCAAAGACCCCTGGCTCCTGGCCTACGAGGCTTCCAAACGCGGCACGCCCATCCGCCTGATCGCCGCCTCCCGCGCCGTGAACACCGCGATGCCGCAGCACATCGCCGCGCTGCTGGCGGATGCTTTGCGCGAAGTTTCCCTCACCCCGGCACAAGCGCGAGTCCTGATCCTCGGCTATGCCTACCTGGAGAACTCGGATGACACCCGCAACAGTCCCAGCGCGGCTCTGGTGGAGCAACTGCACGCGCAAGGGACGCAAGTCGTCATCCACGACCCTTACGTGGCGGAATACAAAGGCGATCTGCTCACCAAGGCGCAAAATTGCGACGCGGTAATCCTGATGGTGGCGCATCAAGCCTACCGTGAGTTGGACTTGGCCGCCGTACAAGCCGCATTGAATCATCCGGTCCTGGTGGACGGGCGCAACGTCTACGCACCGGAGCAACTAGCCTCACAAGGCTGGATTTATCGCAGCATCGGGCGCGGCGTTCGCCGCTAAACGTACAGGTGAATTATGACGCAACAAAGCTCCTTCTGGCTGGATCGTCCGGTCTTCGTGACCGGTTGTAACGGATTGCTCGGATCGTGGCTCACGCAAGCCCTGGTCGAGGCCGGCGCGCTGGTCGTCGGGCTGATCCGCGACACAGTGCCATATTCCAACCTCAAGCGGAACGGCACGCAAAACCACATCGCCATCGTTCACGGGGACGTGACCGATTACGCGCTCATTGAGCGTGCCCTGAACGAGTACGACATTGAAACGGTCTTCCACCTGGCGGCACAGACATTGGTCACCGTCGCCAACCGCGCCCCGCTCAACACCTTTGAGACGAACATCAAAGGAACGTGGACGGTGCTGGAAGCCGCCCGCCGCTCCCCAACGGTCAAACGCATCGTGGTAGCCTCCAGCGACAAAGCCTACGGAGACCTGCCCACCTTGCCCTACGCCGAGGACATGCCCTTGCACGGCCAGCACCCTTACGACGTCTCCAAATCCTGCGCCGATCTGATCGCGCAAACCTACGCCACCACCTACGATCTGCCGGTGGGCATCACCCGCTGCGCGAACCTCTTTGGCGGCGGAGACCTCAACTGGAATCGCATCATTCCGGGGACGATCCGCTCGGTGCTGCGCGGACAACGCCCCATCATCCGCTCCGACGGCACGCCCCGGCGGGACTTCCTCTACATCCGCGACGCGGTCTCGGCCTACCTCACGCACGCCGAGCAACTGGATCGCCCCGAATTGCACGGGCGGGCCTTCAACTACGGGATGAACCATCCGCAGTCCGTGTT
>WFQZ01000102.1 GCA_015486785.1 Thermoflexales bacterium | reverse complement strand
CTGTGTGGGATACGGGAAAGCCTTGGGGGGAGTTGTGGGACCCTTCAAGGGAAAATTTTTTCCCTTGAAGGGAAATTATTTTTCCTTCAAGGAAAATCCAATTCCCTTGAAGGAAATTTCAAACGCCTGAGTAAGCCTCTCGCCGCAAGAGGTACGGAAGGGCCTGCGGCGGGTCACAGGGTAACTTCGATGACTTGCCGCCCCATATTCGCCCATAGGCGGCTGAACTCGTCATCCGCCTGCCAGCTTAGCTCCGCCTGCGGGAGGGCGGAATCTACGAAGCCCCATCCCCGTTGCGGATGCCAGGCGGCGAGGGTTTTGTAGTGTGCCCAGCCGGCCCATTTCTTCTGCACGCGGCGGAATGGCTCGCCGATGATCACGATCTGCACGATGTCGGCGTGGATGTTGTGCAACAGCAGCTCGCGGGTGGCGCGGATGCGCCATTTGGCCTGCAAGCCCAGCTCGCGCAGCGCACGGCGCACGCCCCACGGGAACGTGGCCCAGCCGGGGATGCGCCCTGGTGGGGTGCGGCGATTCCATCGCTCCAGCGAGCGGGCCAGCGTGGGCGCGTCCAGGGCCAGCACGGAACATAGCGCGTTGCCGGTGATCGCCGCCGAGTAGGGGCCGCAATCGTTGCTGCTCCCCTGAAAAACGTGCCATTGTTCCACCGGAAAACTTACCCGTGCTTCTTGCTGCCAGAGTTGGCCGTCCATTTTGATCTCCTTGCAGGTTAAGCGGTTTCCTTGAGCAATCGCGCTACGGAGGCAACGCAATCCCCCGGTTTGAGGTTCATCATCCGCACGCCGCGACTGTAACGTCCCATCTGGGGGATTTTGGAGACGACGGTGCGCAGCAGGATGCCGTTCTTGGAAATCAAGGTGATCTCGTCGCTCTCTTGGACGGTGCGCCCGTCCACGACCGGGCCGGTTTTTTCGGTCACCCGATAGGCACGCCGCCCCTTGCCGCCGCGTCCCTGGACGTGAAATTCGGCCAGCGCGGTACGCCGTCCGAAGCCGTTGTGGGTCGCCAGGAAGAGCGAGCCGCCCGGCTCCACTACCTCGGCCACGGTGAGGATGTCGCTCTCGCTCAGGCGGATGGCGGTCACGCCGGCGGCGGTGCGTCCCATAGCCCGCACGTCGCTTTCGCGGAAGCGGATGCCTTGTCCCTGGGCCGTGACGAGGATCAACTCATCGTTGCCTCGGGTCAGCCGTACCCAGCCTAATTCGTCGCCGTCGTAGAGCCGAATGGCGATCAGGCCGCTGGGGCGCACATTGCGGAACTCGGAGAGTGCCACGCGCTTGGCCCGCCCGTGTTTGGTGATCATCATCAGGTAATGGGCGTCCTCAAAGCTCGGCACGGAGACGACTGCCGTAACGCGCTCCTCGGTCTCCAGGGCCAGGATGCCGGCCAGCAAGGTGCCTTTGGAGGTGCGCCCTGATTCCGGCACTTGGTACACTTTTTCTTGGTACACTTTCCCCCGGTCGGTGAAGAACAGCAAGGTATCGTGGCTGTTGGCCGAGATCAGCGTGGTGACGAGGTCTTCATCGCGTGTGGCCATGCCCATCACGCCGCGCCCGCCGCGCCCTTGAGCGCGGTACTTAGTCCACGGCACGCGCTTGATGTAGCCGCGCTGGGTGATGGAGACGAGCACTTCTTCTTTCTTGATCAGGTCTTCGTCGTCAAATGAGCTGTCGGCGTGGGAGTCAATGCGGGTGCGCCGTTCGTCGGCGTACCGCTCCCGCAATTCTTCCAAGTCCTCGCGGATGACTTGGCGTTGCTGTTGGGAGGAGGCTAACAGCCCGGCGAGGTATTCAATGGTCTCTTTCAACTCGGCGTACTCTTCCTCCAGTTTCTGCCGCTCCAGGCCGGTGAGGCGGCGCAATTGCATGTCAAGGATCGCTTGCGCTTGCTGCTCGCTCAACCCGAAGTTGGCGATCAATCGCCGGCGGGCCGTGGTCACGTCGGGCGATTCGCGGATGGTGCGGATGACCGCGTCAAGGTGGTCCAGCGCGATGAGCAGCCCTTCCAGGATGTGGGCGCGGTCTTGGGCGCGTTTCAACTCAAATTGGGTGCGGCGGACCAGCACCGTGATGCGGTGCTGGAGGAACAATTGCAGCATCCGCTTGAGGGGCAGCGTGCGCGGTACGCCATCCACCAGGGCCAGCAGTTGGATGCCGAAGGTGGATTGCAAGGGGGTGTGTTTGTAGAGGCGATTGAGTGCCCGCCGGGGCTGTGCTCCGCGCTTCAACTCAATGACGATGCGCATTCCGCCTTTGTCCGATTCATCTCGCAGGTCGCTGATCTCGGTGAGCTTGCCCGCCCGCACCAGATTGGCGATCTTCTCGATGAGGCTGGCTTTGTTGACCTGGTAGGGGATTTCGGTGATCACGATGCGGAATCGCCCGCCGCGCACTTCTTCATAATCGGCTACGGCGCGGACGGTCACTTTGCCCCGTCCGGTCGCGTAGGCTTTGACCACGCCCTCTTGCCCCAGGATCACGCCGCCGGTGGGGAAATCGGGGCCTTTGATGTGCTGCATCAAGGTTTCCACGCCGATCTCATCTTGCTCGTCCCAGTGATCCAGCAGGTGGATCAGGGCATCCACCACTTCCCCCAGGTTGTGCGGGGGGATGTTGGTCGCCATGCCCACGGCGATGCCGGAGGAGCCGTTCACCAGCAGGTTGGGCAGGCGGGCGGGCAGGACGGTCGGCTCTTGGAGGCTGCCGTCGAAGTTGTCGGCCCATTCCACGGTGTCCTTTTCAATATCGGTGAGCATCTCCATCGCCAGATGGGAGAGCCGCGCTTCGGTGTAGCGCATCGCCGCCGGGGAATCGCCGTCAATTGAGCCGAAGTTCCCTTGGCCGTCCACCAGCAGGTAGCGCAATGAGAAATCCTGTGCCATCCGGGCCATCGCCTCGTACACAGCCGAATCCCCGTGCGGGTGGTACTTACCGAGCACTTCGCCCACGATGCGGGCGGATTTTTTATGGGGCGTGTTGGGGCGGATGCCCATGTCGTACATCGCGTAGAGGATGCGCCGTTGCACCGGCTTGAGGCCGTCCCGCACATCGGGTAAGGCCCGCGAAACGATCACGCTCATCGCATAGTCCAGATAAGCGGAGCGCATCTCGTGTTGAATGTCTACATACTTCACCGTTCCTAGGGTATGCGTTGTTACCGTGTCCAAAATTCCTCCCATGGTCATTATCGGGTGACGTTATCGAGGGATAACCGCTCTCGCTGCCGGAGTGGGGCTTTGGCGTGCCGAAATTCGCCCTTGCGTCTTGGCCCCTTATTTAATGTAAGCACCAAGAGCCTCTGAGGGAACATTATACCCGAAAGTTAGGCCGTGACATACGTCGCATGCTCTTGCGTTCCTCGTGGAGCTAGGTACACTGACGGGGCACAAACTTAGCTTGCAGGAGGTTGCGATGGACATTGGTTTGAAGGGGAAGATTGCATTGGTGACGGCGGCCAGCCGAGGTTTAGGCTATGCGACCGCGTTGGCTATGGCGCGTGAGGGGGCGGCGGTGGCGATTTGTGCGCGGCATGCCGACTCGCTGGAGGCGGCGGCGGAGCGCATCCGCACGGAGAGCGGCGCAACTGTGTTGCCGCTGGTGGCCGATGTGGCGCAGCCTCAGGATGTGCAGCGGATGGTGGCGGCCACGTTGGATCATTTCGGGCGCATTGATGCGTTGTTCGTCAACGCCGGAGGGCCGCCGCCGGGGTATTTTATGGAGCTTGCGCCGGAGGATTGGACTAAAGCGGCACAACTCACGCTGCACAGTGCGGTGCAGTTGGCCTATGCCGTCGTGCCGGGGATGAAGGAGCAGGGCTGCGGCAGCATTTTGGTCAATACTTCCGTCTCGGTGCGCCATCCGTTGGACGGCTTGATTCTTTCCAACTCGCTGCGGGCGGCGGTGGTGGCGCTGGCGAAATCGCTGTCCATTGAGCTAGGCCCCGATGGGATTCGTGTCAATGCCATTGCGCCGGGCTGGACACGCACCGAGCGGGTGGACGCGCTGTTACAAGCTCGCGCCGCGCACCACGGCACGACCCCGGAGGATGAATTGGGGCAGATCACGGCGAACATTCCCTTGCGCCGCATGGCCTCGCCGGAGGAGTTCGGGCAGGTAGCGGCCTTCCTGCTTTCTCCGGCGGCTTCGTACATCAGCGGCGTGACGTTATCCGTAGATGGCGGGATGACCCGTGCGCTGTTGTAATTTTCGGGGCTTCGGGTATGCTGGCGGCCTATGGTAAAGAAAAGTTCCCCGTGTGATCCTCCTGAGCCAACGTTGTTGGCGTGTGCGCACAGCATTATCGAAGGTGTGCCGCGTTTGTCTCGCTTGATGCGGAAGGACCTGCGCATTCATAGTGCCGGTATGTTTACCGAGCCACAGTTCCGCGTGATGGCGCAGTTGTACCGTGAAGGGCAACAGTGCCTTTCTGACTT
>WFQZ01000101.1 GCA_015486785.1 Thermoflexales bacterium | reverse complement strand
GTGCTGCCGTCGCCCCAGACCCAGCCGTCCACATCGCCATCGTGGAGCGTGCGCCCGGCGGCCCCTACGCCGGAGTATTGCCACGTGCCATCCGCTTGACGCTGGAAGTACGTCCAGTAGGTGCAAGGGGCACTTTGGCAGTGGCAGAAGCAATCGGAGGACGGGCAGCCTTCGCCTTCCAGGGCGCAAATCGCGGCGCCTTGCGGCCCGGCA
The DNA here is from genome assembly GCA_015486785.1 of Thermoflexales bacterium. GTDB lineage: Bacteria > Chloroflexota > Anaerolineae > B4-G1 > SLSP01 > S014-19. Next base: position 2,171 of record WFQZ01000101.1, on the reverse strand, counting down.
TCGCCGAGCCATGCGATGCCGCTCCGTTGCAGCAACTCTACGCCGGAAAGTTGCGGCTCGGTGAAGCTGACGCAGCGGGTGGTGAGGTGGCCGTCTCCGTGGACGATGAGCAATCCGGCGTGATGGGGGCCGTTCTGCGCCAGGGCGGGCGCGGGCCACAGCAGCGAGGTGATCCAAAGGATGATCCACAGGGCAGAAGCAGGGCGGAGTTCTCTCCGCCCTGCGCCAGTTTGCCAACGATACGCGGGGTGCGGTGTGGGCATAAGTTACGAACGTTGTTTGACGACTTGTCGTCCCCAGAGGAGCGTCGCCAGCAGCAGCGATCCCCAGAGCGCGGGCAGCGGGAGCGCGTGGCCGGTCTCCGGAAGCAGCGGCGCGGTCGTGGCGACGGCGGCGGTGGCCGTAGGCGCGTTGGCGGCGGCGACAACCGGGATGGAGACCAGCGTCATGCCCTCGGCGGCCTGGACGGCTTGCGCGGTGGCGGTGATGTTGGCGTAGGGCACGGATGCTTTCCAGAAGTAAGCTCCGCCGGATGAGTCCCACAGGGCGAGCAATCCGCCCAGCACGTCCGTGCCAGAGCCGACCCACATACCCAGCGGTTCATCCAGCGCGTTGAGGGCTTGGAGCACGACGGCGGTGGAGTTGGCGTCTGTTTCCGTGCCCCAGGGCGAGGGATTCTGGTAGGGGAATCCGCCGTCGGGGTTTTGCATCCGATGCAGGTAGGCCAATCCGCCACGGGCGGCGTCTATCTCGCCGGCGGATGCCAGGGCTTGGATGACCATCGCCGTGGTGTTGGTGTCCGCCGTGCCCGGCGTCTTGCCGCCGAAGAGTGCCCAGCCGCCGTCGTCGGTGAGGTTGTTCTTCATCAAGTCCACCGCATCTTGGGGGACGGCGGCCCCGGCAGCGTGGAGGGCCAGCACGGCGTAGGCGTGGGCGTAGAGCGATTTGCCGAATTGCCCGTTGGCGTCCTGCTGCGCCAGCAGGGCGGCGACGAGGTCGCGTCCGGCGAAGGAGCGCGGGTTTTGTCCGGTGGCCACGGCGGCGAAGATGGCGCGGCTGAGTTGGTTGGCGTCCTGGACGTGCCCGGCCAGCACTTGCGCGTGGATGTAGTCCAGCGGCGAATGAGGCCATTGGCTTACATCTTGCCCGGCGGCTGCGGCGGCCAGGATGACTTCCACCGTCGTCCCGAAGTCGGAGCCGGCGGAGAAGCCGTTGCCGAATCCGCCGTCCGGTTGTTGCTGAGCGATCAGCCAGTTTAGGGCCGCATCATCTTGGGAGCGTGGGGCTGCGGCAACCGGCAGCACCAGCGCGAATAGCAAAGACCACATCAAAGGGAGTGCGAGTAATTTCTTCATTAGGTTTCCTCCTGTACTCAAAAGGGCGTCGGGAGCACGAAAAAGCCCCCTCGCCGGAAGGCAAGGGGGCATACGTGCAAGACGCCGAACTGCACCGCAACCTTTCCGCGAAGGTTCTCGGCACCGGTCGGGGCGGAGTATCGGGCTTCTTCTGAGCGAAGTTACCGTTGCGGGACAGCGCCGGATTTACACCGGACTTCCTCACGTTGGGGCTGGGATGCCAGCCACCGCGACCGAGGCCTATTCAACTGGCGGGCGCAGTATAGCACGGACGAGAGGCGCAACAAGACTCATATCAACAGGTCGTAAAGCTGCTCCAGGCTCAGCGTGGGGCAGACTGTTTCGCGGCAAGAGAGGGTGAGGGCGGCGGCGGCCAATCCCAGGCGCACAGCTTCCCCCGGCGAGACGCCTTCCAGCAGGCCGTAGGCGATGGCGGCGGTCAGCGCGTCGCCCGCGCCGGTGGCGTCCACCACGTCCACGGGCAGGGCCGGCAGACGCCCGCTTTCTTCGCTGGTGGCGTAGTAGAGTCCCTCCGCGCCCAGGGTGATGACGGCCAGGCCGACGCCTTCGCGCACCAGTTGACGCGCTCCCCAGGCAATGGCTTCGTCGTTTTCCAAGGGCCGCTGCAACAGGGCTTCGGCCTCGGCTTTGTCGGGGGTGAGGAGCGCGAAGGCGTTGAGGTGCGGGCGCAAGCGGTGGGTCAGCAGGGCGGCGGTGGGATCGGCGCACAGGGGCACGTCGTACTTCTGTGCCAGGCGGCAGACCATCGCCAGTGACTCGCGGGAGAGGTTGGCATCCACGCAGATCATATCCGCC
>WFQZ01000100.1 GCA_015486785.1 Thermoflexales bacterium | reverse complement strand
GGTCAACATCACCTTTGAATCAAACGACCACTTGATGCGCATCATTGAGCGCATTGTGGCCCCGTTGGGACGGCGGATTGACGAGAGCAGTCCCACGGTTGACGCCCGTTTGAAGGATGGTTCGCGCGTGAACGCGGTGATTCCCCCCATTTCGCTCGTCGGGCCGGTACTGACGATCCGCAAGTTCTTCAAAAAGCCGCTGACCATTGAGGACTTGATCCGCTATGGCTCTGTGACCGAGGAATCGGTGGAGTTTTTGCGGGCCTGCGTGATCGCGGCGACCAACATCGTGATTTCCGGCGGCACGGGCACCGGCAAAACGACGTTCCTGAACGTACTTTCGAGCTTTATCCCGCACGATGAGCGGATCATCACGATTGAGAACGCGGCGGAGTTGCAATTGCGCCAGGAACATGTCGTCACGTTGGAATCTCGCCCTCCGAACGTGGAAGGTAAAGGCGAGATCAGCATCCGCGACCTGGTGATCAACTCCTTGCGGATGCGCCCTGACCGCATCGTGGTGGGAGAGTGTCGTGGCGGTGAGACGTTGGACATGCTCCAGGCGATGAACACCGGACACGAGGGCAGTATGACCACCATCCACGCCAACAACACCCGTGACGCGATCTCCCGCTTGGAGACCATGGTCTTGATGTCCGGCATGGAGTTGCCGGTGCGGGCCATCCGTGAGCAGATCGCCTCGGCAATGGACTTGATCGTGCAGTTGGCGCGTTTCCGCGATGGTTCGCGCCGCGTGGTCGCCGTCACCGAAATCCAGGGGATGGAAGGGGATGTGATCACCACGGCGGATATTTTCAAGTTTGAGCAAAGCGGCTTCGAGAATAACAAGGTCATCGGGCGGCTGCGCCCCACGGGAATCCGGCCCAAGTTTATGCAGAAGATTGAAGAAGCCGGCATCCATCTGCCACCTTCGATCTTCGGGGTCGCTCAACGTATGAGATTCTAAGGAAGAGAGCAAGCTCATGAGCATCTTACTTATCGGTGGCGGGCTGGTGATCCTGGCGGTTGTCCTGTTGATTGTGGGACTGACCGGCAAGCCGGAGGGCCAGGACCTAGTTGAAGAGCGACTTGGAGACAAAGAGGCCAAGCGGAAGAAGAAAGAGAAGAAGAAGTCCGAGAAGCAAGAATCGATGATCGGGGCGGCGGTTGACCGTGCCGTCGAGGGGCGCGGCTTCGCCAAAAACCTCGCCGATCAACTGGCGCAGGCGAATATGAAGTGGACGGTCGGCGAGTTCCTCACCTTGACTGCTACCGTGAGCATCGGAGGCGGGCTGATTTTCTACGTGATGAAGCGAGCCTTCCTCATCCCCGTGGGCGTGCTGGTGGGATTCTTCCTCCCCCGAATGTACATTGGCTTTAAGAAAAGTGCTCGGCTCAAGTCGTTCAATAATCAGTTGGGCGATGCGCTGAACCTGATGGTCAACTCGCTGCGTGCCGGTTACAGCTCCACGCAGGCGATGGAAAGCATCGCTAACGAAATGCCGGCTCCCATCTCCGAGGAATTCGGGCGGGTGGTGCTGGAAATGCAGTTGGGCGTACCTTTTGATACGGCGATGGCTAACTTGCTCCGCCGCATGCCGAGCGCGGATATGGACTTGATCATCACCGCGATGAGCGTCCAACGTGAGGTGGGCGGTAACTTGGCCGAGGTGTTGGACTCCATCAGCTTCACCATCCGCGAGCGCGTGCGTATCAAGGGCGAGATTAAGGCCATGACTTCTCAGGGCCGCATCACCGGCACAATGGTTACGCTGATTCCCTTCGCCCTGGGTGTCTTCATCGGCGCGGTGAACCCTGATTACATCGGACATCTCTTTGCCGATCCCTGTGGCTGGATCATGATCGGAATTGGGCTGGCGATGATCGGATTGGGGTACTTCGTGATGAATAAGATCGTCAGCATTGAGGTCTAACGGAGGATACTATGGGAGTGTTGATTGGCTTAGGAGTACTCCTCGTAGGAGGCCTCGTGTTCCTCATCGTGCGGGCGCGAACTTCTGAATCGAAGAGCTTGGAAGATCGGCTCAATGAGTTGGCCGCGATGGGGCAACCGGTCACGCTGGAGGAGCTGGAGCTATCGCAGCCTTTCACCGAACGGGTGATCAACCCGATGTTGGAAGGGCTGGCCGAGATGGCCAAGAAATTCACGCCGGAAAGTGCCAAAGCGGCCACGCGCCACAAGATAGAGTTGGCCGGATTGACGGGCAAATTGACCCCGGAACAATACTCTGCCTATCGGCTGGGCGCGGCCATTGGACTGGCCGGGTTGGGCGGCGTGATCGCACTCTTTGCGCACTTACCCTTCTTGCAACGACTGTTGATCCCGGCCGGCGGGCTGGCGATTGGGTACTACCTCCCCAACATGTACCTTTCCTCGCTGACCTCCAAGCGGCAGAAGGAAATCCTCAAAGCCCTGCCTGACGCGATGGACTTGCTCACGATCTGCGTGGAAGCAGGCTTGGGGTTCGACGCGGCTATGTCCAAAGTGGCGGAGAAGTGGGACAACGAGTTGAGCCATTCCTTCCAGCGCGTGGTGCAAGAGATGCAATTGGGCAAGCTGCGCCGTGAGGCCCTGCGGAGCTTGGCGACCAGCGTAGAGGTCCCCGACGTGACGACCTTTGTCGCCGCCATCGTCCAGGCGGATCAATTGGGCGTGAGTATGGCCAAAGTGATGCGCATCCAATCAGACACAATGCGCCTCAAGCGGCGGCAGCGGGCGGAAGAGAAGGCCCGTCAAGCCCCGGTCAAAATGATGATCCCGCTGGTATTCTTCATCTTCCCTTCAATCTTCATCATCTTGCTAGGCCCGGCGGCGATCATCTTCAAGAATATGGATAGCAGTTAAGACTGTGCGTACCTTTTCACTCTATGGCGGACTCTGGCGGCTCTATCGCTGGGGGCTGGACTTACTTTTCCCTCCGCAATGCGTCGTCTGTGGGCGGGTGAACCGCTGGCTGTGTCCTACGTGCGCCGAGTCAAT
>WFQZ01000099.1 GCA_015486785.1 Thermoflexales bacterium | reverse complement strand
GTTCCACGGCATCGAATAGAATTGATCGTTGAACTTGTAGTAGTTAGTCACGCCTTCAATGTAATCATTGGGCTGGAACTCCGGCCCTTTGACCAAGCTCTCGATGGGCACGAAAATCCCGGAGTCCATCGCCAATTGCGAGCCGATCTCAAAAATCTGCACTAGATGCGGGGGATTTCCCTGCTGAGCTGCCAGAATGGCCGCGTTCAACGTGTCGCGGTAGGAGCCTTTATACTCCGCCCGCACGTAAACCCCAGGATGCGTGTAGTTGTAGTCGGCGACCATCCGCTCAATGAACTTCTGCCGGCCACCGCCGAACGCATGCCAGAAGTTGATCACAATCGCGCCTTCTGGAATTTGCTCCTCCTCCGTGTTTTCACATTGACATTGGGTCGTAGCCTGCGGCTGAGCTGTAGCCTCAGGTTCCTTGGGCGGCGAGCAAGCCGCCAGCAAAGTCAACAAGAAAGCAGAGACCAACAACAACGAAACAAATGTGCGTGTCAATTTCATTGATTTCCTCCTGTGATAGAAATAACCATCAAATTGCCGAAAGTACCTCAACGCCTCACCAAAGTAAGCCGGAAGTGAGCTTGGGGTTTGTGCGTAACCCTATGATTTTTGCGGATGAGCAGCTTTGATCTCCCGCCGATACGAGGCATGCTTAAACTGCGCCGGGAAACTGAGCATCAGCCGCGCCACGTGCTCCCGTAACTGCGATCTCAAGAACGCCCGCACCTTCTTATCCTCCGAAAAGTGCGTCACCAGGAACTCAAACACGGCGTTCGTTTCCGAGTTTTCCACATCGTTGGCCAGTTGATATGCCTCTTCCAGGTTATCAATCTGTGCCAGCATGTGATCTATCGAAGCCTGGAGTACATGTTGCGCATTCCTCAATTGCACCGGATCGGCATCCTCGGCCAATCGCTCCGGGTCTGCGGAATCTCGGATATTGCGCAGCCACGTGGCATGCATCACCTCTTCACCCGCGTACTTGCGCCAGAACTCGGCCACGTCCGGGTACTCCGCGAACAACTCCGCCATCCCCAGATACAATGATTCCGCCGCCTGCTCCGCCGCAATCGCCAACTCAAAAAGCTCTCCCGCAGTCGTGTGTGCCATCTCTCCCTCCTTAAGTTTCTCCAATCAATCACGGTAATTCTGATTATAGGGACAAGTCACTATTGTGTCAACAGCGTACTATTGACAAAGTGTGAATACTCACTATAATCCGCCCGCTAACCAAAACCACAAAGAAATTGCTCCGCCTGAGGCAGAGCGAGCCTCTTGCGGTGAGCAGTTCCACCACAAAAAGGAGTGATCTATGCGCATTGCAATTGCCAGCGGCAAGGGCGGCACCGGGAAGACGACCGTAGCGGTGAATTTGCTCACCGCCGTAGCCCAGCTTCCGCCGGATGAACGCCCGCCCGAATTTCTCTTTTTGGATTGTGACGTCGAAGAACCCAACGCCCACTTATTCCTCGCGCCGCGCCTGACGCAACGCGAGGCCGTGCCTCTCCTGCTGCCGGAGGTGGACTTTGACAAATGCACCTACTGCGGCAAGTGCGCGGAAGTGTGCGTGTATCACGCCATCGCCGTGATCGGCCGGCAAGTGATGGTCTTCCCGCAACTCTGCCACGGCTGCGGAAGCTGCACCTACAACTGCCCCGAACAGGCGATCCACGAAGTCCCGCGCCCCATCGGCTACCTGGAATGGGGCACCGCCCAGGCCGGGGAAACGCTTGTGAACTTCGGGCAAGGCGAAATCAACGTCGGCGAAGCTCTCGCCACCCCCATCATCCGCCAACTCAAAAAACGCCTGCTCCCCACCCTCGCGGATGACGGGCTGGCTCTGCTGGATGCGCCACCCGGCAACTCGTGTCCGGTGGTAGAAACGATGCGCGGCATGGACTTCGTGCTGCTGGTGACCGAACCCACGCCTTTCGGGCTGCACGACCTGCGCGAAGCCGTATCCGTGGCCCGCGACGAGCTGGGATTGCCCATCGGCGTGGTGATCAACCGCGACGGCGTCGGCGATGCCGGCGTGGAGCAGTTCTGCGCCGCCGCCGACATCCCCATCCTGATGCGCATCCCGCTGGATCGGCGGATCGCGGAGGCTTACGCGGAAGGTGTGCTGCTGGTGCATGCGCAGCCCTCTTACCGCCAAGCATTCGCCGACCTCTATCGGCAGATCGTGGCGCAAGTCGCGCCGGAGGAGGCGTGAGATGAATGACGTGAAACAATTGGTAGTTCTCAGCGGCAAGGGCGGCACCGGCAAGACCAGCGTCACGGCGGCCTTGGCGCACCTGGCCTCACAGGAAATGCCGCTCTGCCTGGCCGATGCGGACGTGGACGCTTCCAACCTGGAACTGGTGCTCAACCCCACCAAACGCGAAACCCACGACTTCAGCAGCGGACTGATGGCCGAAATCAACCCGGATACCTGCATCTCGTGCGGCGCCTGCTACGAGGCTTGCCGCTTCGACGCCATCATCCCCGGCGAACCCTACCGCGTGGACGAGGGCATGTGCGAAGGGTGCTCGGCGTGCTTCTACCGCTGCCCGGTGGAAGCGATCACGATGCGCCAACCGGTCGTCGGGCAATGGTTCACCTCCGACACACCTTACGGCCCGCTGTACCACGCGCACCTGTACGCCGGAGGGGAAAACTCCGGGCAACTGGTCACGCTGGTCAAACAAAAAGCACGCCTGCGGGCGCAGGACGAATCCCGCCCCATGGTGCTGGTGGACGGGCCGCCCGGCATCGGCTGCCCGGTGATCTCCGCCCTTTCCGGGGCCAGCCTCGCGCTGATGGTCGTCGAACCGACGCTCTCCGGCGTGCATGACCTGGAACGGGTGCTCCAGTTAGCACAACATTTCAACGTACCCTCGCTGGTGCTGATCAACAAAGCCGATCTGAGCACGGCGCGGGTGGACGAAATAGAAGCCTACTGCCGCGACCAACAAGTGCCGCTCGTGGCCCGGCTGCCCTACGATACCATCGTCACCGAAGCGATGGTGCAAGGGCAAGCGGTCACCGCGTACACAGACGCCCCCGTCGCCCAAGCGATCCGCCAAGCCTGGACGAAGATCAAAGCGCACTTAGACTTGTAAACCGACGCGCGGATGGGAGGCCATCAACCTCCCATCCGCGTCACCAGCAACGCCCCAAACCCCAGCGTGACGAAGGCCAAAGTCAGCCAATCGCGCCGCGCCATACGCAAATCGTGCCACGTGGTGCGCGGCCCGGTGTCCAGACCGCGAGCGGCCAGCGACAACGTCAACTGATCGCTCATCCGCAGCGTCCCGATGATCACCGCAACCAGCACCGGCAGATACTTCCGCATCCGCCGGACGAAATTCCCATCCGCCACCCAGCCCCGCGCCGCCTGCGCCTCCTGCACGGCGACGAACAGACTGCGGATCGCGGGCAAAAAGCGCAGCGTGAGGCTCAACGTCAGCCCCCAGGAATAAGGCACGCCCAGCCGCACCAAGGCTTGAATCAACGCCCGTTGGTCGGTGGTGAAAAGCAGCGAGACGGTGAGGAAAGCCACCACCATCGCCCGCAGCAACAACGCCAGCGCGTGCTCCACCCCGCCGACCGTCAGATGCAGCGGGCCGACGGCGAAGATTTCCGCCCCGGCAGGCGTGAAAAACGGCTGCAAGAGCAAGATCAGCACGATCAGCCAGCGCATCTGCCGCCAGAACCAGCGGATCGCCGACCCTGGCACGCGATTCCACCACAACAACAGGTGCAAGGTCAACAGAAACGCCGCCTGCCCCGCCAAGGGCATCATAAAGGCCGCGATGAAGCCCAGCAGCACGGCCCACAACTTCACCCGAGGGTCCAGCCGGTGCAGGAACGAATCCCCCGGCACGTACAAATCGAACGTGAAACTCACCGCCCCTCCAGGAAACGCGGCAACACCTCATCGGGCGAGCCGTCGGCGGCGATCCGCCCGCCACGCATCAGCACCACGCGGTCGGCGCGGGACGCCAAGGGCATCTCGTGAGTCACCACCACCAACGTCGTTCCGGCGGCGCGACGTTCCACCAGCCAGGCGAGCAATTGCGCCCAGCCCCGGCCATCGAGGCCCACCAGCGGCTCATCCAGCACCAGGATCGGCGTTTCCAACGCCGCCAGCGCGGCCAGCGTGACCGTGCGCTGCCGTCCGTAGCTCAACATCGCCGGTGGCTCCGAGGCCACCTCCTCCAGCC
>WFQZ01000098.1 GCA_015486785.1 Thermoflexales bacterium | reverse complement strand
GGCGACGTGGTGCTCACGCGCCGTTGGACGTGGCGGCAGGCGATCCACACGCTCACTTTGCCCGAAACTAGGCACATTGAGTTCAACGTGGACGGCTTGCCGCCGGTGACTCACGATGAGGTGGTATCCGTGTGCGAAGCTGTGCAATCGCTGGTGGGGCGGTTCTGCGGCGGGATGGCCCACTACGAGATTCTAAGCGAGGCTCAGCCTCAAATGCAACTTATTCCGTAAACTTAGGCAGGGAGGATGCGATGCGTGGTTTTAACGATTTTGCTCAGGGAAAGATGAAGTACTCAAACAGTAAGGTGCGCCGGGCTTTGTTCCGCGCCCCGTTGATCCTGTGGCGGCTGGGCTTTGGGCCGCTGCTGGGCCGGGCCTTCGTGCTGCTCACCGCGCGGGGGCGCAAAAGCGGATTGCCGCGTCATTGGATGACTGAGTATCACGTGCTGCGGGGCAAGATTTACATTCCCTGTGCCTACGGGGAGCACGCGCAATGGTACAAAAATTTGAAGGCCGATCCGCACGTCACGGCGCAGACTTGGCAAGGGGCCGAAGCGATGATCGCGCGCCGCGTTACAGATGAGGACGAGCTGCGCGAGGTGGTCGCATTGATCTTCCGGCGCAATCGCGCGATGATGGAATGGTATCTTAAGGCGCAAGGCCTCGCGCCCACGGTGGCGGATGCCGTAGCGCACAAGGAGCGGGTCTTCATCTTCCGCCTTGACCCCACCGATGAGATTCGGTTGCTGCCACTGGAGGCCGATTTGGCCTGGCTCTGGCCGGCGATGTTGGCGGTGTTGGCTTTGGTAAAGCTGCTGAGACGAGAACACTAGGAGGGTGAGATGAACAGCAAATTGGGACTTCACGGGATTATGAGTACCGGTACGTTGGATGTCTTGAGTTCTGTGACCGCGCAAGGGAGCAAGATTGCCACGATCAAGGCGGTGGAAGGTGTGGAATGGCTCCAAGAGGTGAAGCAGATCAGCCCGGAGACGATCACCGTAGGGCGGTACATTCGTGGCGAAGGCGGCGTCGAGGTGGAAGGCCCGCCTCTGGACGGCGATCTGCGTACCACCGCGCAACAGGTGATGGCTTCGCTCTTCCCGAAGTGGGAGCCGCATCGGGAGTACGTGGATTATTGGGAAGTTGTCAACGAGGCCGATCCGGCCGGCCCTGATGGGCATCGGCGGCTGGCGGAGTTGATGAACTATTGTATGGAGCTTGCGGAAGCGGAAGGGTATCATTTGGCGTTGTTTTCCTACAGTACCGGCGTTCCGGAGTGGGAAGAGTGGCAAGCGATTGTGGAAACCGGCGTCTTTGGACGGGCCAAGGCCGGCGGGCATGCCCTTGCGCTCCACGAGTACGCCTATCCGATGAACAAGTGGTACGGGGAGCCGCTCCCCGGTCACCCGAAGTATCCCAATCGCGGTGTGCTGGCCGTGCGCTATCGTTGGCTCTACGAGGATTTCCTCAAGCCGCGCGGTGAGGTCGTGCCGTTATTCATCACCGAGGCGAATCTGGCTCATAACCTGGCGCAAGTTTCGGCTGCGGACTGGCTCAAGCAGATGCGATGGTATGACGAGCGGTTGCTCGAAGATGATTACGTTGTGGGCGCGCACCTGTTCACCCTGGGGAGCGGTGGCGGATGGCAGACCTATGACTTCACCAAGATGCTGCCGGAGCTGACCGGTTATCTGGTGGCTAGGGGGCGTCCGCCCGTTGTGCCGAGTGTTCCGCCGGACACGCACCCTATGCCTGAGCCGATTACTCCGCCGGTGGAAACGGATGGGCCGGCCCCGGCGCCGCAGGAAACTCAGGGGACGCTGGCGCATTACGTGCTACTGCCGCATGATGCTGATTGGGCGTGGGTGAATGCCTGCCGCCGTTACTGGGAGGTGTTCCACGTGACGTTGGGGACGACGTTGGAGGCGGTCGCCGGTAAAGCTGCGGCGGTCACGGTGGTGAACCCTCAGCGGTGGCCGGTGGATGTCAAAGCGCAACTGGCGCGGCGCATTCCAAACATGCGCTACGATCCGATCAAGGCGGACTCGCCCCAGGAGCTGGCGGAGATTCTGCAATGGCGGGTCACTGCGCGGGAGCGGTTTGGGTAACAGCAATGGAAACGACACGCGACGACTACGACAGCGTGTGGAAGGAAGCCCTGGAGACGTACTTTGAGCAGTTCATCGGGTTCTTCTTCCCGCAGGCGGATAGGGAGATTG
>WFQZ01000097.1 GCA_015486785.1 Thermoflexales bacterium | reverse complement strand
GACTTACTATGACCAACATTGCCGTAGTGACCGACAGCACCGCCAACCTCTCCCCGGCGTTGCAGCAAACGTATGGAATCTCGGTGATCCCCCTGACGATCCACTGGGGGGACGAGGTGTACTTTGACAATGTGACGCTCTCGGCAGCGGAGTTTTACCGCATGCTGCCGCATCGTCCCATCTTGCCCACGACTTCGCAGCCGTCCGGGGGCGCGTTCCGGCAATTCTTCACCGAGGTGGCGGAGCGCACGCATTGCGATGTGATTTTGGGGGTGTTCATCTCCTCGCGGCTGAGCGGAACTTGGGCGGCGGCGCACTTGGCGAAGCAGTTTGTGCCGCAGGTGACGATTGAGGTGGTGGATTCGCGCTTGATCTCCATGGGAACGGGGATTCTGGCACTGGAGGCGGCGCGAATGGCGCAGCGGCATGCTTCGCTGGGCGAGATCGTCGCCCGCCTGCACCGCCTGCGCGAGCGCGTACCGACGTACTTCGCGGTGGGATCGCTGGACTACTTGCGGCGCGGCGGGCGGATCGGGGGCGCGGCGCACTTGCTGGGCACACTGTTGAACATCAAGCCGGTGCTCAAGCTGGACGATGGCATGGTGAACGTGGCGGAAAAGGTGCGCAGCCGTCGCCGCTCACTCCTGCGGCTCATCAGCCTGGCCGAAGAGCACACGGCGGGCAAACGTCCGGTGGAAATGGCGGTGATGCACACCGGCTTGACCGACGAGATCGCTCAGTTCATTGAGTTAGCGCAACAGCGGCTCCGCCCACGGCAATTTTACACCGGCTTGCTGACCCCGGTGATCGGCTCGCACACCGGCCCCGGCACGGTGGGACTGGGCTTCTACACCGAGCCGTAAATCCCCTTTCACGGCGTCGGCGTGACGACGATCACATCCGGCGGCGGCGTGTAATCCGGCCCGTAGAGATAGCGGGCCGGCCAGGGGCGGAAATGACTGACGAACGTATCGCGGTACATCACCTGCCCTTGAGCGTTGCGCACGATGCGCCCTAGCGTGGCCACCAATCCCTCGTGAGCGTGCTCCACCTGCTTGACCGATCCGGCGGGCATCTCCGGATCGTATTCGTAGATCGGCGGGCCGGGCGGCTCCGGCGATCCCACTTGCGGGCCGATCTGCTCCACGGTGCGCCCGTCCGGCGTGCCGTAGAAGACAAAGCGCAATCTGGCGTGCGGCGCGTCAATCTCGGTATGGATCAACAACGTGGCGATCATATCGTTAGTGAAGCGGAAGTCCAGTTGCGGCGCGTAGACCGTCGCATCAAACCCCGGCCCGTAGCCGCCCAACTCATAGTACCCCACGCGGTAAGCGTGCGGCCAGCGTTCCACGATGGGGAATCCGCCGAAGAAGGCCGCGCGGAAAGCCGTGGTAGCAACTTGGCAAATGCCCCCGCCCACGCCGAGCACGGTGCGGTCACCGAAGATGACGTAGGAAGTATCGTAGCCCTTCTCTAAAGTCACGTCGCCCAAGTGCTGATTGAAGGAAAACGTCTCGCCGGGCGCGACCATCACCCCATCAAACTGCGCCGCGCCCAAGCGGATGTTGTGGCTGCGGGCGGAAGACGAGCCGACAAAGTAAGATTCCCCCACGGCGACCACCTCACGGATGCCCAGTTCCGCCGCCGTGAGCGTTTCTGGGTACGTCGGGGCGATGTGCCGGACCACCAGCGGGATGGTGTGTTCACCGGTGCGCAGCATCTCGTTGATGCGCGAGATGGAAGCGGAAACGTCGAGCGACTGCCCGGCGGCACCGGGAGAGGTGACGATCAACTGTTTGCTATCGGGATCAAAGCGGAAATGAGCGTCCACCGGCTCGCGCTGCACGCTCAACGCCACCGGCGCGAGAAACTCGGTCAGGGCTTGCGCATCAAGCCCCACTTGCACTTGCGAATCCGCCGTATGCACCTTCAACATCCCCGCCAGGACTTCCGGTGGAAGCTGCCAAGTCGCCGGCGTGCCGTCTGATTCGGGCGGCCCCTGCAACGTCAACGGCGCGGAGAGCATCGTCTGCGCCACGCCCAAGGCATTGGCCGCCTCCTCATCGGAAATTCGGGGCGGCAACTCGCGGCTCACGAGCAGCAACTCCGTGGGCTGCAAGTCGTGAAGCGCGGGCGTGAGCAGCGACAGCGTAGCCGAAATGTCCATCTGCCGACCCACCTGGCCGGGGACGAGACGCAATGCGCCGTCTTGCAAGGCGACCCCGGCGTCCTGCGGCGGCGTGTTGACGGCGGCGGCGATGGCCGCAAGCTGCGCCTTGGCCTGAGCGGCATCCCAAGTGAGCACCGGCGGCACGTCCACTCCGTGACCGAGCACCGCCAATCGCGCGGGCAAGGCCCGCACTCCCTGTTGGGCGTGGCCGATGGCGTAGGCTCGTTCCAACGTGGCGGCAGTGTCCAACGAGACCCCCAAATCCGCCGGAGAAAATTGCCAACGCTGCCCATCCGGCCCTACCAGCGTGATGATGGGTTGCGGCAGCGGCAGCGAGGCCGCGATATGCGCGGCAGCCTCCTGCGGCGTGAGGCGGGACAAGGGCACATCCCACACCCAGACGCCGGGCACATAGCGATGATCCAGCCCCGGCCCCAAAACCAGCGCGAGCACCAACGCCAGCCCGATCAGCAGAGCGAGCGGAACAACCAACAGGCGCATCAGGCCAACCCTAGCTGCATCAGGCAGAGAGCTAACGCCCCCCACAACCCCACATCGCCGCCCAGCATCGCGGTGACGATGCGCGTTTGTTCGCGGTAAGCCTGCGGGGCGCGGTCTTCAATGGTGGCGCGTAAGGGAGCCAACAAGAGTTCCCCGGCCTTGGTGACGCTGCCACCGAGCACAAACAGGGAAGGATTGAGCAGGTACATCAAGCTCACCATCGCAATGCCCAGGTAACTGCCGGCTTCGGCAAAGACGGCGCGGGCCAGCGGATCGCCGCGTTGACCGGCCTCGTTGACCTCTTTCGCAGTGATGAGGGATAGATCCCCGTTCACCATATCAATCAACGCGGAAGGCTCTCCGGCGGCAATGCGCTCGCGGGCCGCGCGGGCGATGGCCGTGCCGGAGGCCACCGTCTCCAAACATCCGATGTTGCCACAGCGGCAGCGTCGCCCGTGCGGCTCCACGGTGATGTGTCCGACCTCGCCGCCCAAGCCGTTGCCGCCGGTGAACAGGTGATTGTCAACGATCAGCCCGCCGCCGACGCCGGTGCTGACGGTCAAATACACCATATCCGCAACCCCTTGCCCGGCCCCAAAACGATGCTCTCCCAGAGCAGCCACATCGGCATCGTTGGCGACGAAGACCGGCACATCAAAGGTCTCCAGCATCAAGCGGCGCAAAGGAACATCGCTCCATCCCAGATTGGGGGCAAAACGGACGATCCCTTTTTTGGAATCCAGCGGGCCGGGGACGCCCACGCCGATGGCGGCTACTTGGCCTTGCATCGGCCACACCTGACGAATCGCCGAACGCATCCGCTGCAACACCGGCTCCACGCCATCTTGCGGATTGGTCGGCATAGCGACCCGTGCTTCCTGGACGCCGTCGGCGGTGTACCGTGCGGTACGAATCTGCGTGCCCCCCAAATCCACTGCGATTAAGTAAAAACGGCTCATTGTCGTCTCCTCCGTGGCTAACTGGACAAATTATAACACTCCCTGTAATTGCTCACCGCAAGAGGCCAAGGAGAGCGTCACGAGTTTGGGACATAATTCTGGGGTGTCTTCAAAGGCCAGGCGACGCTCAGACCGGCGCAAAGGGAAGCCATTGGCACCTGGCTGATGTCATAACCGGCCAACTCTAGGGGGCACTTGCCCCGAATCC
>WFQZ01000096.1 GCA_015486785.1 Thermoflexales bacterium | reverse complement strand
TTGGGATTGCCCAGATGCAGCAGCCCGAAGATCGCGGAAGAGAGCAGCCAGGCAAGGATCAGCCCGCCCCGCTCGCTCCAGCCCGGCAGCACCAATCCTTCGGCCAGGTTGCGCAGCAGATACCCCCGGCTCATCAGCTCCTCGTAGATGCCCACGGACAGATAGAGCACCACGTAGAGTCCCACGGCAATGGGGAAGGTCATCCCCGGCTCAAACAAGACCATTGTGTCGCGCACTTCGAGCCAGCCGGTGGCCTTCTCGACGCCGAAAATCCCGCTCATCAACACGGCTCCCAGGATCAGCCCGAAGCCGAAATCCAGCCACCAGCGGCGACCGAAGTGAAATCCGAACTCCCGCCAGGGGCGGCGATCCAATGTCCACCCGAACAGCCACGTGCCCAGCAGCATCACCAGCAGCGAGACTACCATAAAGTAGGTGTTGGAGGTCAGCGATCCGGTGGTCAATGATACCTGCGTGAAGATGGCTTCCGGATCGTGGACGCCTTGCCGAGCCACCAGGGTGAACGCCGTACCCGCGCCCCATATCATCCCGCCGAGCGTGCTCAGCGTGATGAAGAACAGGGTCAGGCTCAGCAGACGCCAGAAGGCGCGGATGCGTTGTTGCTGTTCGTTCCAAAAGATCGCGGTCATAAGTTCCTCCTTATCCGAGGGATGTCGTCGTGCTTACGTGATGCCCAATTCCTTGAGCCGTGCGCCTTGGTCACGCCACTTGGGCTTGACTTTGACCCACAAATCCAGATACACGCGCCCGCCGATGAATCGTTCCAGCTCCTTCCGCGCCGCGCTGCCGATGCGTTTGAGCTGCCGCCCCTCCTTGCCGATGAGGATCGGCTTTTGCGATTCTCGCTCCACCCAGATGCGGGCGGCAATGTAGGTGACGTTGTTTTCGCGTTCCTGGTAATCTTCCACCAGGACGGCGGTGGCGTGCGGCACTTCCTGGTAGGTGCTGCGGAAGACCGCTTCGCGGATCAGCTCGGCGGCGATCTGGTAGACTGTCTGGTCGGTCACTTGATCGCCGGGGTAATAGCGCGGCCCTTCCGGCAGATGCGTCAAGGTGTGCTCAATGAGCTGCGAGAGGTTCGTGCCCTTCTTCGCGCTGACCGGCAGCGAATCGGCGTACTCCGGGAAGATTTTCCAGTAGCTTTCGATATTGCGCTTGGCTCGTTCCAGCGGCAGCTTGTCCATCTTGTTGAGGATCAGAAACACCGGACGGCGGCGGCGTTTTTCCCGCAGCAAGCGGGCGATCATCTTGTCCTCCTCGCGGGGCAGGACGGAGACATCCACCACAAAGTAGATCACGTTGGCATCGGGGATCGCGTCCACGGCCTGCGCGATCATCAACTTGTTGAGCCGATGGCGCGGCTGGCGATGAATGCCCGGCGTATCCACGAAGATGATCTGATACTGCGGCTGCGTGAGGATGCCGATGATGCGGTTGCGCGTGGTCTGCGGGCGCGGGGAGACGATGGCGACTTTGTGCCCCACCAGCCCGTTCACCAGCGTTGACTTGCCCACGTTGGGCCGCCCGATCAGAGCGACGAAGCCGGACTTGTGCCCCGGCGGAAGTTCGGCATTGTGCCAATCGTCGGCGTCCGGCTGCGGCAGTCCCTCGCTCGTGCCTCGGAGGAAAGATTCCACGAGGGCTTGACTTTCGTTTGTCTCGTTCATTACACAGCTCCTTCTTCCCGCACCAGGTAGATGCCCGGCAAGCTGACCAGCGTGGTCAATCCCTTGACCAGCACATTGGCCCAGAAAATAGACCACACCACCGCCGCGCCCATCACGCCGCCGAACGCGCCCCAGCAGAAGATCAAACTGTCGATGGGGATGCTGATGCTGTTGCTCACCAGAACGCGACTCCATTGGTACTTGCGGGTGACGTGCTTGACCCACAAGTGATAGATTTCCGTATCCAGCAGTTCGCTGAATACCTCGGCGACAATGCTGGCGACGACGATGCGCCACACCGGGGTGAGCACGGCGGCGAAGGCCGCTTGCTTGAGCCAGGTGGGATCGGGGGGCAGTTGGCTGAGGAACGCGAAATAGGCGGCCATCAGCAGGTTGATCACCGCCGCCGCCACGATGACCGTGCGGGCCGCCTGACGGCCTACCAGCTTATGCACCATATCCCGCAGCGTGAAGGTGATTGGATAAATGAACGTCCCGCCGTCAATGCTGAATCCGGCCACCAGCGCGATCTTCAAGCTGCCGATGTCGGAAAGAATCTGCGCGGCGATGTACGCCGAAACGACCAACACCCCCGCTTGCGTCAAGGTCAGTGCCCCCGCAGGGGCAGAAACTGATTGTTTAGAAGCTGCGATTGCCATACACACTCCTGAGTTCAAGATAGGCTCAAGTATACCATTTGATTGGTTCAAGGGATTTTTCAGACTTATGCCCTCCCATTTTCTATGATACAATGAGCTAAATTATCACCACGAGCGAGGTATAGCATGGCTGAATTTTTAACGCCCCAACACGAGGATTTTTCCAAATGGTATAACGAGATTGTCCTGAAAGCCGATCTGGCCGACTATTCGCCGGTACGCGGCTGCATGGTGATCAAGCCCTACGGCTACACTTTGTGGGAACGCATCCGCGAGGAGCTGGATCGCCGTTTCAAGGCCACCGGTCACGTGAACGCCTACTTCCCGCTGTTTATCCCGCAGAGCTTCTTGAGCAAAGAGGCCGAGCACGTGGAAGGGTTCGCGCCGGAGTTGGCCGTCGTCACGCACGGCGGCGGCAAGAAGCTGGATGAGCCATTGGTCGTGCGCCCCACGTCCGAGACCATCATCGGGCACATGTACGCCAAATGGATTCAATCCTACCGCGACTTGCCGGTGCTGATCAATCAATGGGCGAACGTGGTGCGCTGGGAAATGCGCACTCGGCTCTTCCTGCGCACCACCGAGTTCCTGTGGCAGGAGGGTCACACGGCGCATGCCACTTCCGACGAGGCAATGGAAGAAACGATGCGCATGCTGAACGTGTACACCGATTTCGCGGTCAACGAGGGGGCCTTGCCGGTGATCCCCGGTCGCAAGAGCGAGAAGGAGAAATTCGCCGGAGCGGTGGCCACGTACACTATTGAAGCGATGATGAAAGACACCAAAGCCTTGCAAGCCGGCACCAGTCACTACCTGGGGCAGAATTTCGCCAAGGCCTTTGACATCCAGTATCTGGATGAAAACAACGAGTTGCAGTATGTGTGGACCACGTCGTGGGGCGTGAGCACCCGTATGGTCGGGGCCATCGTGATGGCGCACGGCGACGACCACGGGTTGGTGCTCCCGCCACGGCTCGCGCCGATCCAGGTGGTGATTGTGCCCATCTGGCGCAAGAATAAGGAAAAGGCCGCCGTGCTCGCTGCGGCCCGCAACATTGAGGCGCGATTGCGCGGCCTGGTGCGGGTCAAGCTGGATGAGCGCGAGGGGCTGTCCCCCGGCTGGAAGTTCAACGACTGGGAGATGCGCGGCGTGCCGCTGCGCGTGGAGCTGGGGCCACGGGATATTGAGCGGGAACAAGTGATGATCGCCCGCCGCGACATTCCGGGGCGTGAAGGCAAGGTGAGCGTGCCGCTGACCGCGCTGGAAACCACGGTGCAAACGCTGCTGGATACGGTACACCAGGCATTGTATCAAAAAGCACTGGACTTCCGGGAGAGTCACACCTACGACGTGAAGACCTACGATGAGTTGAAAGAAGCCGTGCAGCACGGCTTTGCCCGCGTGCTGTGGGCCGGCGATGGCGAGGATGAGGAAGCGGTCAAGGCGGAAACGAAAGCGACACTCCGCTGTCTGCTGGCCGAGCCGGCGGAAACCCCCGGCAAATGCGTGTACACCGGTCGCCCCACCGATCAGGTGGCGATCTTCGCGCGGGCTTACTGAGCCAGGCAAGCAAAAGAAAACGGGACGCGCTTTTCAGCCGTCCCGTTTTTTGTTTCCCAAAATCCTCAGCCGCGTCAAGCCACCTTCTGGAAGATCAATCCTTCCGCGCCGGCCTCCACGCGGATCGTATCGCCTTCGCCAAAGTGCCCTTCCAGCATTTCCATCGCCAGCGGGTCTTGCAGCTCACGCTGGATGGCGCGTTTGAGCGGACGTGCGCCGTAGACCGGATCGTATCCTTTGTCCGCCAGGTACTCCTTGGCCGCTTCGCTGAGCAGCAGCTCCATTTGCCGTTCGTGCAGCAGCTTCCGCAAGTTGTTCACCTGGATTTCCACGATCTGCGCCAAATCCTCGCGCGTCAGGCTGCGGAACAAGATGATGTCGTCAATGCGGTTCAGGAACTCCGGGCGGAAGGTGCGATCCAGCTCGGCCATGACCTCTTGCCGCGCGGCCTCGACGCCCAGTTCCTTGATCCAGCGGCTGCCGACGTTGCTGGTCATGATCACGATGGTGTTGGTGAAGTCCACCGTGCGCCCGTGTCCGTCGGTCAAGCGGCCCTCGTCGAGGAGTTGCAACAGCACGTTGAAGACTTCCGCGTGCGCCTTCTCGATCTCGTCCAGCAGCAGGACGCAGTAGGGCCGCCGCCGCACCGCCTCGGTCAACTGGCCGCCTTCGTCGTAGCCCACGTATCCCGGCGGCGCGCCGATGAGCCGCGAAACAGTGTGCTTTTCCTGGTACTCGCTCATATCAATGCGCACCATCGCCTCTTCGGTATCAAAGAGGAACTCGGCCAAGGCCCGCGCCAGCTCAGTTTTGCCCACGCCGGTCGGGCCGAGGAACAGGAATGTGCCGATGGGGCGGTTCGGGGATTGCAATCCCGCCCGCGCCCGCCGCACGGCATTGGAAACCGCACGCACGGCTTCATCCTGCCCCACGACGCGCTTATGCAATTCGTCTTCCATCCGCATCAGCTTGGCGCGTTCGCCTTCCAGCAGCCGCGAGACCGGAATGCCGGTCCACTCAGAAACGACTTTGGCGATCTCCTCCGGGCCGACTTCCTGGTGCAGCAGAGGACGGTCCCCTTGCACGCGGGACAGTTCTTGCTCGGCAGCCGCGACTTGTTGCTCCAACTCCATCGCCTTGCCGTAGCGCAGCCGCGCCGCTTTTTCCAGATCGGCATGCCGTTCCGCTTGCTCGATCTCGACTTTGAGATCCTCTTGCTGCTGTTGCAACTGTTGCAGCCGCTGGATGATGGCCTTTTCCTGCTCCCAGCGGGATCGCAGCGCACGGCTTTGTTCTTTCAGGTCGGAAAGCTCCTTTTCGAGCTTCTTCAGCCGCTCCCGGCTGGCGCGATCTTTTTCTTGCTTCAAGGCTGCCCGTTCGATTTCCAACTGCAACACGCGGCGATCAATCTCGTCCAGCTCGGCGGGCTTGGAGTCGATCTCCAAACGCAGGCGAGCCGCCGCCTCGTCCACCAGGTCAATCGCTTTGTCCGGCAGTTGCCGGTCGGCGATGTAACGGTCGCTCAACGTGGCCGCCGCGATCAATGCGCCGTCCTGGATGCGCACGCCGTGATGGGCGTCGTAGCGTTCCTTGATTCCGCGCAGAATGCTGATCGTGTCCTCCACATCCGGCTCGTCCACGTACACCGGCTGGAAACGCCGCTCCAGGGCCGCGTCCTTTTCAATGTACTTGCGGTACTCATCAAGTGTGGTTGCGCCGATGGTGTGCAGTTCGCCGCGAGCCAGCATCGGCTTGAGCAGGTTGCCGGCGTCCATTGCGCCTTCGGCCTTGCCCGCGCCTACCAGCGTGTGCAATTCGTCAATGAACAGCAGAATCCGCCCCTCGGAGCGGGCGATCTCGTTGAGCACGGCCTTGAGCCGTTCCTCAAATTCGCCGCGATATTTCGCGCCGGCGATCAACGCGCCCATGTCCAACTGGAAGATTTCCTTGTTCTTCAGCCCTTCGGGCACGTCGCCTTTGACGATCCGCTGGGCCAAGCCTTCCACGATGGCGGTTTTGCCGACCCCGGCATCCCCAACCAACACGGGGTTGTTTTTGGTGCGCCGCGCCAGAATCTGCATCACGCGGCGGATTTCCTCGTCGCGCCCGATGACCGGATCGAGCTTCCCTTGCCGCGCCAGTTGGGTTAGGTTGCGCCCGTATTTTTCCAAGACGTTGTACGTGCCTTCCGGCGATTGCGAGGTGACGCGCTGCCCGCCGCGAATCGTCGTCAGTGCCCGCAGCACGGCTTCGCGGTTGACGCCTTGCGCGGTGAGGAAACGGGCGATGTCACCCGCGCTGGAGTCCGATAGAGCGATCAACACGTGCTCGGTGCTCACGTACTCGTCGCGCATCGCCTGCGCCTCGCGCTCCGCCATCTGCAAAATCCGCGCCACCGCCGGGGAGAGTCCCACTTGCGCCGCCGCGCCGCTGGCGCGGGGCTTGCGGGCGATCACTTGCTCTAGGTCGGTGCGCATCCGCTGCGGATCGCTGCCGATGCGCAGGATCACCTGCGGCACCACGCCATCTTCCTGCTCCAAGAGCGAGAGCAGAACGTGTTCGGGATCAATCTGCGGGTTGCCGTATTCACCGGCCAGCCGTTGCGCCCGCAGCAATGCTTCTTGTGTCTTTTCGGTATAGCGATTCATATCCATAAGTCCCCTCCTTAAATAACCATTCCGATATTGTCCAGCGTGATCCTAGCAGGTGAGGATTAGAACCACGTAAACATGCGGCTATGAAATTGATAAGAATTGGGTTGCGACGCACTTGGGGGGCGCGTCGCAACGGGGACAATTACAGCATCGCGGCGGCGACCTGGCGGCCCAGGGCCACGGCGTAGTTGGTGCCGCGATCCCAGGGGTAGACTTGGCTCATGTTCGCCATCCACAGATTGGCCAAAGGGGTGCGCAGCGGCGGGATGGCGCGGGAGTGGTGGATCGGGGGGACCGGCTGGGCGTATGATGCGGAGAATTTCCACATCCGCCTGACCCACGACGGGTCAAAATCCGGGTTGATCCGCCGGATGCCGGGCAGGAACTCCGCCAACAGAGCTTCGGCGGACATTGCAAAATAGCGATGGCCGGGGTCTACGTAATCCCCGCAGTAGACGAGCGTATCGCCGCCGTAGTGTTGCGGGGACATATAGTTGGTGTGCTCCACGAAGGCCAGGAAGGGGAAGCCTTCGCGTTTGGGGATGTTGATCCAGTAGTGCCGTTGGCTCACCGGATGCCGCAGGGCCAGGATCAACACCACCGCGCCCATCGCTTTGAGTTGCCGGAGGCGGGCGGTGTATTCCGCCGGAAGCTGCGGCGCGAGGCGGGTCAGTGCTTGCGGGGAGCAGGTCGCCAACACGCGCTCGTGTGGCACGTCTTGGGAATCCAGCGTCAGGCGCAGCGAGTGCCCATCCGCTTGAATGCCTCGCACCGGCGTTGCCAGGTGCAAGACTCCGCCCAGGGCGCGGATCTCATCCGCCAAGTGCTCCCACAATCGCTGGAAGCCGCCGTTGAAGTAGCCGAGGCGCGGCGTGCGCTTCGCCAGTCGCGCCCAGAACCACGCCATATTGACTTCGCGGTAGTGCGGGCCGAACTTGCCTTCCAAAAGCGGCTGCCACAAAGTCTCGTAAGCTCGTTGGCCCATAGCGTGGGAAAGCCAAGCGTCGGCGGTCACGCGCTCAAAAGGCTTCCAGAACGGGTTGTAGCGCACGAAGGCGGCTACCGCCCCAAAGCGCACGCGATCTACAAAGGGCAGCGGCTTGAACTGCAACACTGCCAGGGGACTATCCAGGGGATAAATGTCGCCGTGGTGATAGAGGGAGGTCAACGGGCGCGGGAAGTTCATCTCTTCCGCCAGCCCCAGGTCTCGCACCAGGGCGAGGAACTCTTTATCCGTGGCGAAGATGTGATGATAGAATCGCTCCAAAGACCAATCCCACGCCTCGTCTTTGAATCCCGCCGCCACGCCGCCCACATACGGACGCGCTTCGTATAGCGTGACGTGGTCGCCTTGGCGCAACAAATCGTAAGCTGCGGTCAATCCGGTAACGCCGGCTCCAATGATGGCTATGTCCATGTTTTTCTCCGTAGCTAGAAGTGCCGTCACATCCGCAATTCCGGCGGTTCAACGATGATCGGACGCAGCTCCGAGGGATGTTCAGAATCAAAGATGTGCGCGTGCAGGTTCGCCAGCCACAACCGCCCTTCCTGAGTCACCTGCAAGTATCGCTGGGCGTCTTGGATGTAATGATAGACTACGCCCCAGTAGAACTCCGCATAGCCGGAGCGCATATCGCCGGGGCAAGTGTACCCGGTGCCCTTATTGCTGCCGATCTCCTCAAATTCATAGAACAGCCCCGGAATCTTGCGGAAGTAGCCGGGGTCGCCCATCTGGCCGATTAAATCGGCGGCGCGGATCAATCCCGGGTAGCCGGTTGTGCGCTGATGGAATTCGTCATCGGGAATGGGGAAGCGGGTCATCTCGATGTAATCGGCGATCAGGTCGGCGTCAATGAATTTGTTGAGTGCCTGTTCCCCGAATCGCTCGTGGACGAAGAGCTTGCCGCGATCCACGTGATAGGGCTGCAAAACGGCATTGGTGCCGTTGAGCGGCAATTCCACCGTTTCATCATTGATGCCGGTGGCTACGGTATGGCCTCGGTCGGCGCGGCAGATGCCGCGCACGTAGCCGATGTCGTGGCACAGCAGGGCGATCATAAAGTGCAGCCAGTCGTGGGGCGTGACGCCGCCTTCGCAAAGGTGCTTCCCTTGCAGGATGAGCTGTCCCACCAGGGTGACGAAGAGCGTGTGTTCCACGTTGTGGTACAGGGTGTCGGAATTGGCGATGTTTTCCAGAGAAAGCCGCCCGGTCCAGGCGATGATGTTGCCATACTCTGGATGATCGGTGTTGTACGTCTGACGATAGGTTCTGAGTAAGTCTTTGACGAAGTGCTCAATGACGATTTGCTGCGGATTAAACATGTCTGCACCTCACTTGTGATATTTTTCCCCGTTGAGAATCGTGGCCGCGCGGTAAAGTTGCTCCAGGAGTAGCAGCCGCGCGATCTCGTGGGGGAAGGTCATTTTGGAGAGCGCGAGGGTGAATGCGCACCGATGGGCCACGCGCGGCTCAAATCCCAACGGCCCTCCGACCAGAAAAGCCATCCGCCCGTAGAGTTCAATCTTCCGCCGGATGAAGTCGGCAAATTGAAGGCTGTCCATTTCCCGCCCGTCCGCGCTGAGGGCCACGGTGAAAGGGAAATCGGCGGCGGCATCCAACAGAGCTTGGCTTTCCCGCTGCTTGCCTACCGCATCCGGGACGCCGTGCCCCACCACGTCTTTCAACTCAATGAGCTGTAGATGCGTGTATCGTTGTAAACGAGCCACATAATCTTGTTGCGCTTCTCGCCAGGCCGGACGGCGCAACTTTCCTACGGCGATCACCGCCAGATGGCCGGTTAAGCGCATGCCTTGCCTCTAGCGCACACGAATCCGCCATCCTTTTTGCAAGTAGTCTCCATCGCGGGGCAGGCCGCGACTATCCCACAGATGTCCGTTCCACTTCCAGAATTGCTGTTTGGTCATCCCGTAGCGGGAGATGATGCCCCATACTGTATCGCTCACCGTGGCGGTGATGTAAATCGGCTGGGGAAGCACCTCGGTCGGGGTCACTTCCTCCGGTTCTTCTTGGGGGGCGGTGATCTCGTCCGTGCTGCGGCAGGGAACGCTCACCGGCAGCAAGAGCTGCCACAAGGCTTTTTCGGTGATCGCGGCGTGGTACACGCTGAAGAAATGAACCCCGTGATGAATGATCCGCTCTACCCAGGGGATAAACTCCTCCGGCAACAGGAGCGGAGCAGCCGGCGCGCCTAGCGGCGAAAGGACCGGGTAGACTTCGGGTGTTTTGCCCCAGGCCGGCCCCAGGTCGCTGAGCGCGTGGTAGATTTCCTGCTCCACCACTTGCTCCGAGGACATGCCCCACGAAGCGAAGCACAACGGCATCCAGCCGCCCTGACACAGCGGGGCCAGCGTCTCCAACACGGAGCGATCCGGCAGATAGGCCATGGGCGGGGTCGCCAGGAACAACCGTTGGCGAGGGATTTCCACATTGTCCAGAGCTTCCACCAGCGGACGCACCATCTCGCCGGTTAAGGCCGCGCTCTTCATCAAGAGCACCGTGGCTTCGTATCCCCGGCTCAGCGACTCAACAATCGCCTTGAGCGATTCACGCGGACTGTAATCTGTGAGTTCCACCCAGGCCAAGGCATGGAAGCCCAGCGATTGGACGCGCTGAATCATCGTGCGTGTTGTTTCGGGGAAGTAGTAGGGGCCGTGGCCCACTTTGACCAACAGATAGTGCGCTTCAATAGCCGTGGCTATCTCAGTCGCCCTTTGCAGATCGTGGGAATAACGTAACCATACACCTTTGCCGCATAATTGGGCCATTGTGCTCCTCTATCCGTCGCCGTGAATACAAATTTATCGCGTATAGAAAAATTATAACTGAATCAAAAAGAGTCACAAGGTTTGGGCCGGCCTTGCGGAGGCGCGGTTTCGTAGTAAGTAGGTTAAGGTGACGCGCTGGAGGTGCTTATAATGGCGTTCCGTCAATTTACGGCTCATCTGTGGATCGCGCAAAGCGAGGTTTTCGCCACGAACAGCGGTGTGTTTTTGGGTGCCGGGCAAGCCGGCCTCATTGATCCCGGCCTGCGTCCGGAGGAGTTGCGCCGCCTGCAAGCCTTCCTGTCGGAACGCGGGGTGAGGCCGCGCTTGATCTTGATCACGCACGCCCATTGGGATCACATCCTGGGGCCGGAGGTGTTCCCCGGCGTGCCGGTCGCCGCCCACGCGCGGTTTGAGGAGGTGTTGCGGCGGCACGGCGCGGATTTGCAGCATCAGATCGCGGCCTGGGATGCGGAGGAGGGGCGGCATCGTGAACGGCCTTTCGCCTTGCCGCGCCCTGATGTGCTCATCACGCCGCCTTGGCGTTGTGAAATCGGCGGTGTGAGCTGGCAGGCCATTGATGCGCCGGGGCATGCGCCGGATCAATGCGCTTTTTATCAGCCGGATGCGGGCATCTTGTGGGCCGCGGACATGCTCAGCGATGTGGAAATCCCGCTGGTGAGCCACAGTTTGGCCGCTTATGAAGCCACGCTGGCGCGGATTGCCGCGCTGGACATTGCCGCGCTGATCCCCGGACACGGGACGCCCACGGCCTCCCGCGCGGAGATCGCCCGCCGCCTGGCGGCAGATCGGGCGTACCTGGCCGCACTGCGCGAATGTGTCTCGCGCGTTGTGCGGTCAAGCGGCGATGTGGACGCGGCGCACCGAGCTTGTGCGGCCTTGTCCTACGCTCATCCGCAGCGCAACCGTCAAGCGCATCGCTGGAATGTGGAAACGGTGTTCTTGGAGTTGGGCGGGACTGCCGCCCGGCCCATCGGCTGGGAGCTGGAGTGGCAATAGTTGCGGGCAACATTCTTGGAGAAACCAGGTTTCTACATATACTATGCTCACCAATCAAGCGAGGAGGCATTATGCAATTCGTAGTCTATCTTGTGGCCGTGATTTTGGCGTTTTTCGGCGGGTTGTTTGTCGTGGGCATGCAAGGGCAATGGATTCGGCTGGTCATCGGCCTGATTTTGCTCATTGCCTCCGGGGTTATGGTTTACCTGACCCGCGTCCAACCTAAGAAGGAAGAGATCACCCATATCCAGAAGATCGATCTGAGCGGCGACGTGCAATTGGAGCAGATGAAATGTAAATCCTGCGGCGGAACGTTGAGCCGCGATAACATCGTGGTGCGGGCGGGGGCGATCTTCGTCGAATGTCCGTACTGCGGCGCCACGTATCAGATCGAAGAAGCTCCCAAGTGGTAAGCTGCTGATGGATCGTTGGCGTCAGCTATGGCGCACGGCGCAATCCTGGATTGTCGGTAAGCCGCAGCCGCCCGCGCCGGCGGGATTGTACACCTATCGCTTGACGCCGGAGGGCGGTAAACGGCGGCTGCATCTGCGCGTCCACGCCGACGGGACGGGCGTCCTGTTCGTGGATGTGAACGATGTGATCCACCTCAACCCCACGGCCACGGAAATGGCCAAGCTCGCGCTGGATGGCATCCCGCAAGCGCAGGCGCAAGCCAAGCTCACGTCGCGCTATGCCGCCGAGGATAGGGCGCAAATCGAGGCCGATTTGCAGAAGATCTACCGCCTGGTGGACGAGTTCCGGAATCCGCACGTGACTTGTCCGGTTTGCTCGGTGGCCGAAACGTTGGGATTCAAGCCGTTGTTCAGCCTGCCCGCCCGCGCTCCCTACAAGGCCGATCTGGCGATCACGTATGCTTGCAACAACGCTTGTCCCCACTGTTACAACGAACCGGACCGTTTCGAGATGGCCTCCCTGCCGTTGGCGGACTGGTTCCGCATTCTGGATAAACTCAGCGAGATCGGGATTCCGCACTTGATCCTCACCGGCGGAGAGCCGACGCTGCACCCGGATTTGGCGGCCATCATCCGCTACGCCGATGCCAACGGGCACATTGTGGGGATGAACAGCAACGGGCGGTTGCTTTCCCACCGCCCCACGATGGATTTGCTGGCCCAGGCGGGGTTGAATCACGTGCAGATCACGCTGGAATCCCGCCTGGCGGAGGTGCATAACACGATGGTGGGGGCCAAAGCCTTCGCACAGACGGTGCAGGGCATTCGCAACGCGCTGGCGAGCGGCGTCCATACCATCACCAACACCACGCTCACCCGCCGCAATGCGGCGCACGCGGTGGAGACGGTGGAATTCCTCTACGACTTGGGTGTGCGCACTTTTGCGATGAACGGCATGATCTACGCGGGCGGCGGGTTCGCCGACGCGGACACATTGCCGGTCGAGGAGATGCCGGCTCTGCTCAGCGCGGTGCGGGATCGCGCGGCAGAGCTGGGGATGCGTTTTCTGTGGTA
The DNA here is from genome assembly GCA_015486785.1 of Thermoflexales bacterium. GTDB lineage: Bacteria > Chloroflexota > Anaerolineae > B4-G1 > SLSP01 > S014-19. Next base: position 9,533 of record WFQZ01000096.1, on the reverse strand, counting down.
CACGGTGACCGAGTATTGTCGGCTCTCGCCGCTGGAGCTGGGCTTGGACCCCAAACGGTGCAACGCTGCCGAGTATTCCATCGCCATTGAGCCAAATGGGGACGTTTTGCCGTGTCAGTCGTACTACGTGGCGGCGGGGAATCTGCTCACCGATCCCTGGCCGGAGATTTGGGATAGCGCGTTGTTCCGCAGCATCCGCAATCGCGAAGAAGACCCGGAAGCGGCGGGACTGCCGCGTAAGTGCTGGGACTGTCCCGATCTGCCGATGTGCGGCGGCGGTTGTCCGCTGGAGCGGCAAGCACGCTTGGGGATTCGCGCGGCGGAACACGGATGTGCGCGAGCGCGGGTACGTCCCAAGGCCGGATTCGTCCCGCCGGTACTTTCCAAGCCCCTGCGCTCCAGCGGGAAAGCCGGGACACTCAAAGAGTAGGTGAACTATGGACGGTGAACAAGTTTTAGCGAGTCAGCTCACGACGTTGCATGTGAAAAATTATCGCAGCATCGAAGACATAACCTTAAACATGACCCCGCTCACCGTGTTGGTGGGGACGAACGGCTCTGGAAAGAGCAATCTCGTTGATGTGTTGCGCTTCGTGCGGGATGCGCTCACAATCGGGCTGGAGAATGCCGTGCTCAATCGTGGGGGGATGGATGCTTTGCGCCGCTGGGGGCGACGGGGGCGACCGTATGATGTACACATCGGAATGGAGTTCCAGTTCCGAGTCCCCACGAAGAAACGCATTTCCTTGATTCAGGCGGAATACACATTCACCTTGGCGAGTCAACATGGTGGGTACCGAGTGAAGCGAGAGCGATATTACGGCCAGGATGGGGAACACACGTTTGGTTACGAGCTAAAGGAAGGGGACTGGATTCAGCCGCCTTACGATGAATCCATCTCCGATGCCGAATCCCGTAGTCTGCCGATCCCACGGCAGACGCGCCCCGTGCCGCAGACTAATCTCTACTTGCCCATGAGCTTTCCGTTTTCCTTCAGCCGTCATGTCCAAAAATTCATTCGCGGCATGGGATTTTACACCATCTACCCGAACCTATTGCGCGAACCTCAGAAACCGGCCACGCCTTATCCCTTGGATGAGCGCGGTCAGAATCTCGCCAGTCTGCTCCGCGATTTGAAGAAACGGCGGCGAGGCGCGTCAAGTGGGGCTTTCACGAGGATTTTGGAGGCCCTATCCATTGCCGTGGAGGATGTGAATGATATTTCCGTGAGACAAGCCGGCGGTTACTTGGTAACGCACTTGCATCACGGAGAAGACGGTCCGACTTTCCCCTTGTTGCAGGAATCCGATGGCACGCTGCGCTTGCTGGGATTGTTGACGGCGTTATACCAATCTTCCACGCGGTTAGCGACAAACACTTTGTTGGGCATCGAAGAGCCGGAGTTGACCATCCACCCCGGCGCGTTGGGGGTACTGCGTGACGTGCTTTTGGAGGTGAGCCAGCGCACTCAATTGCTGATCACCACTCATAGTCCGGACTTGCTGTATGCGATTCCGGTAGAATCCATCCACGTTGTGGAGAAAGTGAATCACATTACCGAAGTTGGGCCGGTGGCCGAAACTCAACGTCAGGCCATTGCAGAAAAACTCTTCGCTCCGGGGGAATTGATGCGGATTGAGGGGCTACGTCGGGCGGAGTGAGATACGTATGAGCAAGCTCTTGGTGCCCATTGTTGAGGGGGATGGAGACGCTAAAGCCGTGCCCCTATTGCTGCGTAGAATCTTGCATGAGCACTTGCAAGCCTACGATTGGGAAGTCGGGACGCCCAAACGCGCTCATAGCCTGCCGACCTTAAGAAGGAAACTCGCCAATTACCTCCGTTATGCCCGTCTCGAGGGGGCATCTGCGGTACTCATCCTGTTGGATTTGGACGATGGTTGTCCGGCCCAAGAAGCGCGGAATCTCGCCGCGCAAGTTGGCTACCACACAATGCCGGTAGCCATCGTCTTGGCGCACCGTGAGTATGAGGCATGGTTTCTTGCCAGCATCGAAGCTATTGTTTCTCAGGGAAAGTATCACTTCACCGAGGCTTTCACGCAGAACCCGACGCCACCAAGGGATCAAGAGGGCCGGTCGATAGTGGAAGAGATACGGGACGCCAAGGGCTGGTTGACGAAACGGATGAGGCGAGGGTATGCGTATAAGGAAACTCAACACCAACCGGGGATGACCCGGTACATAGACTTGGGTGTGGCCGCCCGCCGCTCACGCTCTTTCCGACGGCTGATTCATGCTATGGAAGAGTTGGTTGCATCTGCGGGGCAAGAGGGGCGCGTAACCCCAATGGAGGAAAGGACAAAATGATCGCTCGTTTGATTGTATGGGTTGTGATGCTGATAGGCGGCGGTGCGCTGGGATTGTGGCTGGATACGCGCTGGTTTCCACAACTGCTGCGCAGTATTCCCTTCCACTTGGTGACGCTCGTGCTGGGGGCGTTGCTGCTCAATCTGGTGCTGCGTGCCAGCCGTAACACCGGGCGTTGGCTCGCGCGGCACGGGCGTGAGGGCGAGGTTGCTCGTATGGAGACCAATCGCCTGGTACGATCCGGCGTCTACGGTTGCATGCGCCATCCGATGCACTTGGGGCTGCTGCTCTTCCCGCTGGCCGTGGCGTTGATTCTGGGATCGCCGAGCTTCGTCATGCTCATCGCCCCGCTGGAAATGCTCTTCATGCTGGTGATGATCAAGGTGGTCGAAGAGCCGGAGGCTTTGCGCAAGTTCGGTGACTCGTATCGGCTCTATCGGCAGGAAGTGCCGATGTTCAACTTGCACCCGGACTGTTTGCGGGAGTTGTTCGCTGCTGACATTAAAAAGGACGCGGAGAAGTAAATCCCCGCGTCCTGTGTGATTCTACGGAACGGTTAGGCAGCTAAGTAACGATCAAACCAGCGGCGGATGTGTTTGAGCCGGGCGATGCGTCTATCGGTGCGCCCGACGCGCGAAAGTCCGTGTGGTTCGTCGGGGAAGAGGATCAACTCTGTATCCACGTGGAGCGTTTTGAGGGCGACGTAGAGTTGTTGCCCCTGCTCCAGCGGGCAGCGCATGTCTCGCTCACTGTGAATGACCAAGGTGGGCGTGCGGGCGTTCCCCACATGCTTCATCGGGGATGATTCCCAAAGTGCTTCAATGTCTTCGTAAGGCGGTTTGTTGCCCCACGGCATTTGGAAAACCCAGTTCGCATCGCTGGACCCCCACATGCTCACGCAATTGGTCACGCTGCGTTGCGCCACGGCGGCCTGGTAGCGCTTCGTGTGCCCGATGATCCAGGCCGTCATATAGCCGCCGTAGCTGCCGCCGGTCACGCCGAGCCGCTGCGGGTCAATGTACGGCTGCTGGAGCATGTAGTCGGTCCAGGCCATCAAATCGTCATAGTCCGCGCCGCCCCAGCCGCCCCAAATAGCCTTGGCGTGTTCTTCTCCGTAGCCCAGGCCGCCGCGCGGATTGCTGAAGTACACCACGTAGCCATGCGCCGCCAGGTAATAGAATTCGTGCATGAAAAAGTTACCGTATTGCGCCATTGGCCCGCCGTGAATCTCCAGCACGGAAGGATACTGTTTCTTTGGGTCAAAGTCCGGCGGCTTGAGAATCCAGCCTTGCAGATCGTTGTCATCCGGGCCTTTGAACCACACTTCTTCGATCTCGCCTAAATCCAGGCGCGAAAGCAGTTTGGAATTTAGGTTCGTCAGTTGGCGGGACTTGCCGGTGGGCATCTCGCGTAGCCACACTTGAGCCGGGTCTTTCATCTGCCCGTAGAAGTAAGCCAGCTTTTGCTGGGACTGGTCAAAGGTGTATGTGCCCACCACGCCGCCCGGCCCGATGACTTCTTCCATCTCGCCCCCGGAAACGTTGATCGCGTTCAGCGTTGTGCTGCCGTGCTGACTTACCTGGAAGTACAACTTCTGGCCGTCGTTAGACCAGGTGGGTGGCATCATCTCCGCAGAACCTACGTCGTTGATTGTGAAGGGGTTAAGCGTCACATCAAAGTCTTTGGTCAGGCATCTCGCCGCTTCGTCGCTCTCCGTGGGGACGATCCAAAGTCGCTCGTTCTTCCACCAGTCGCCACGTCCCTCATGCCCTATGTAGGCCACCCATTTGCCATCGGGGGAGAAGCGGGGCAGAGATTTAGGCCCCAACGGCGCATTTAACTTCCGCATCTCGCCGCCGGTTGCGGGGATGAGGTAGAGGTCGTCTTCGTCAGGATGCAGGTCTGGGTCAACGGAACGATTGGAGACGAAGGCGATCTGCTTGCCGTCCGGCGACCAGCAAGGGGATTTTTCATCATAGACTTTGCCGGAGGTGAGCTGTTTGGCCTTGCCGGATTTCACATCAATGATCCACAAGTGCCATCGCTCCTGGGGCAGAAATCCGTAGCCATCGAGGGAGTAGTGCAAGCGGGTGATCCGTCGGTACACAAGCCCCAATTTCTTCTTGCGCTCGTCCTTCTCGCGTTTCAGGGCCTCCTTATCCTTTTTGCGGAATTGGCAGATGATCTGTTTGCCGTCCGGCGACCAGGCGAAGGAGGCGAACTCGCCCTTGAGGTCGGTGAGCTTACGGGCTTCCCCTCCGTTGGCGGGGATCAAGTACAGTTGCGGCTGTTTCTCGTCTGCGCGGTTGGAGATAAAAGCGACCCATTGTCCATCCGGTGACCAGCGGGGCTGACTATCTACGTGGTCGCCGGTGGTGAAAGGATGTGCCTTTCCGCCTGAGGTTGCCACCCACCACAAATTCGTGTACTTCTTCTCTGTTTGGCGGTCGACGCGCTGTACCGCATAGACCACGTGCTTGCCATCGGGTGAAATTTCCGGGTGTGAAATCTGCCGAATGCGATAAAGGTCGCTTGCTTTGATCCGTCGCTTCTTCAGAGCCATGTTGCCCTCCTTAAAAGGTGTGAATTAGTGTTTGGCGGTCGCCCCACTTGCCGCCGGAAATACGATACAGGAAATAATCGAAAGTGTTGCCGGAGTAGTTGCCCAAGCTGATCATACGGATGACGATCTCAATCGCCTGCGCTCGTTCCGCTCCGTAGATTTCCACTAGCTGCTGCCGCATAGCGGGTTCGGGATGTTTGTTGGACTCGGCGAAGTGCTGCGCGTAGCGTAAGGCGGGAATTTCCTCCGCCGGGCAACCGGTCACCTCCCCGCCTAATAGCTCGGCGACTTCGTCCTGGGAGAAGCCATCCTGTAAGGCCAATCTGGCGTGATAGTGAGCGCAGTAACGGCAGCCGTTCACGTGCGTTACCGCCAGCATCAACCGATGTTGAAAGGCCGGATCGACCAATTGCATTGCGCGGCGGATTGCGGCTCGGTGTTGTAACAGGTACGCTAACTCCTCGCGTACTTCGCGGAAACTGTGGTACGTCCGACGGGAAAATCCGCCGAATCTGCCGCGTGGACGTGTAGCCTGCAAATTGCGGTGCAGAGTTTGCGTTCCATAGTATCCGGCGATTCCCGTTAATGCTCCCACGATAAGCCCTATTATCCATTGTGAATCCTTCTTTTGTGTCACAGCACTCCTTAGCCATGCTCAGTATCTCTATTGTAATAAGAGTTGGGAGAAAGAAAAGCTGGGGATAGCAATCACGGCTTTCGCTCCGGGGGAGTAATTTTCGTGTGGGGCGTACAGAGTGCAGAGCAATGCCGTCGGCGTCTTTTGCGATAAGCAGTTGCCTTGTCACAAGGTATTGGCCATTGACATTTGCCAAATATTGTGGCAACATGTACCACGTAGTGTATGACTCTGATAATTACAAAGGAGGTGCATAGCGAAAGATCAACACAAGTTAGCCGGACACAGAAGTTTTAGTTCAAGTTACGTTCACATTTCGTTAAGAGGGAGGTTGTAATGACTAAGCAGTTAGCATTTTGGTTTAATGCGATTCTCGTGCTGAGCATGCTGCTCGTTCCGTTCACCGGAGCGCAGAGCGTGGCCGCAGCACCGGGAACACCGCAAGAAGTCCCTGCGGAAGTGCAGGCGATGTTTGCCAATGGCATGTCCATTGATGAGTTTATCCAACTCAATGGCGGCGAGGTCCCGCACGCACTGGCCGATTTTGTATCTCAGCCGGTTGCGGTGATCATTGAGCTGGAGCAGGCTCCGGTATTGGCAAAGGCGCAGGAGACGCGGATGGCTCGCGCGGCGCAGATCAGCTACCGCAAGCAGTTGGAGCAAGTGCAGGCCGCGTTGGAGCCGAAGCTGGTTTCCCGGGGCGCCACGATCATGGGCCGCTACACGATGGTGTACAACGGGTTCTTGGCCCAGGTGCCCAGCAAGCAACTGTCGGCCATCCAGGCGTTGCCCTACGTTAAGGCGATTCATCGCGCTCCAGAAGATGTGCCCACGCTGGGGAACAGTGTGCCCTTGATCGGCGCGCCGGAAGTGTGGCACAATCTAGGCGTCGATGGTACGGGGATCAACGTTGCGGTGGTGGATACCGGCATTGACTACACTCACGTGGTCTTTGGCGGCAATCAAGATTACGCAGTGAACGATCCCACGACTATTGAAACCGGTACCTTCCCCACGGCGAAAGTGGTGGGCGGATACGACTTCGCCGGGACGAACTACGACGCCGGCAGCAAAGTGGTCACCGATACCATTCCGTTCCCCGATCCCGATCCTCTGGATGAGGGCGGACACGGCACACACGTAGCTTCCACTATTGCCGGCATTGCCGCCGGGCAAGTGATGACCGGCGTGGCTCCGATGGCAAAGCTGTACGCGCTCAAGGTCTTCGGGAAGGAAGGCTCCACCAACCTGGTGGTGAACGCTCTGGAGTGGATCGCCACGCACAACCTGTCGGCGACCACTGAAGCGGATAAGATCGGTGTCGTCAATATGTCGCTCGGTTCGACCTACGGGCCGAATGATCCCGCCGACCCGGAGATGGTAGCGGTTAAGAACTTGACCAACCAAGGCGTAGTGCTGGCGATCTCAGCCGGGAACTCCGGCGATGTGCCTTACATCGTGGGGTCTCCGTCGGTTGCCGATTCGGCGATTTCGGTTGCCGCCAGCACGACCGGTTATGCAACCGGCCCGACCCTCGGCATTAAAGACACCACCGTGCCCACGCTGACCAATATCTTGTACAACGTCCCGGCCTTTGATGGCGGTACCGGGCATTACACTGAGACGGTGACGGCCACGTTGTATTACGTGGGGAAGTTGGGGATCGACGACGACTTCTGCGATACCTCGGCGGTGAGTACCACCACCGAACTGCAAGGGAAAGTCGCTTTGATCCAGCGCGGGGCTTGTGCCTTCACGCAAAAAGTCAACAATGCTGCGGCCCTGGGTGCGATTGGGGCGATTATCTTCAACGATGCCGCGCGTGGCGATGCCCTGGTGACGATGGCCGGCACCCCGGTACAGATTCCGGCGGGGTTCATCGGTCATACGGACGGGATGAATCTGGCCACGGCTCACGGGCAGACGGTGGTAGTCTCCAAGGAAAGCGATATCCAAACCGTGGCCAGCAAGATTCCGGCGGATACCATTGCGGACTTCTCCTCCCGTGGCCCGCGCGGATACGATTCCAAGCTCAAGCCGGAGATCACCGCGCCCGGTGTGGCGATCTTCGCGGCCAAGATGGGCAGTGGCAATCAAGGCGTGAGCATGAGCGGAACGTCTATGGCTGCGCCGCACATGGCCGGTGTGGCTGCACTGATGAAGAAAGCCCACCCGAACTGGACGGTGGAGCAGATCAAGGCCGCGTTGATGAACACGGCGAAGTGCATCGGCGTGCCGATCCCGCGCGGTGGTGCGGGGCGAGTGCAGGTGGATAAGGCTGCCGCGACCAGGGCGGTGGCGGTTGGTGATGAGGACCTGGTGAGCTTGAGCTACGGCGTCGTAGCCAGCGACCAAGCGAAAGTTGTCTTGACCAAGACCATCCGGCTCTACAGTTGGTACACGGCCACCCACGCTTACACAGTGAGTGCGGTGCTTCAAACCGGCTCAATCACCGATGGCGTGACCATCAATGTGCCGCCGACGGTTGATGTGACCGCCAATGGCGAGGCCGTTGTGCCGGTGACGATGACGGTGGATATGACCAAGATTCCGGTGGGGGTTGGCTCATTGGAGGAGGTCTATGGGTTTGTGATCTTCACCGATGCTGCAAAGAACACTTTGCGGGTGCCTTTCTACATGGTGCCGCGTCCGTACTCCAAGATGAGCACGGTGGACAAGAACATGACCATCTCTAACTGGACCACGGATGTTGCGACCATCACTTTGCAGGAGAGCGGCGCGATCACCACTTACGTGGAAGCACACTCAGTGTTGATCACGAGCACCAATGATATTTCCCAGACGGATATGGGAGATGTGAAGTACGTGGCCATGGACTACGGCTGGAAGAGTGGGTTCTACGGCGATGTCGCCGATGTGATCATCGCTACCTGGGGATCTCACCACACGCCGCAGCCGACCTTTGGGGAAATGGACCTCTACATTGATGCCAACGGTGATGGCTCGCCTGATCTCGTGGACTTCAACTGGAACTATGGAGCATACGGCGGCGGGGGCGATACAGATACGTGGATTGTGGCGCAAGTAGATCTCGCCACCGGGAAATTAAGCCTGGCCAGTCCTTACCTGATATACACTGACTACAACGCGGGCTACATGGAATGGTTCCTGCCGGCGCTCTGGAATGCTCCGCAGTTCACATTCCAAGTTGTAGGGTTTGATGTGAATGGCCGCTCCGATCCAACAGATGCCGGGTACTTTGACATCGTCGCTCCGCAACCGCTTGCGTTCACGGTGCATAATTCTGAGCCGGGTCCGGCCAGCCGGTTGGTGAACATTGACACGCGGATTGCCTCAATGGCGTCTTATGGTCAGACACAGCCGAAGGGCTTGATGGTGATGGATTACAGCGGTGAGCCGGGGAACGAATCCTGCTTCGTGCCGCTGCAGGTAAGTGCGCCTCAAGGCGGGCAGATCGCGATCTCCAAGTCGGTTTCCCCTGGTGCGGTGGATATGGACGCGACTGTTTCGGTCTTCACCTACACGGTTAAGCTGACGAATCAGATTTCCACGACCGCCAGTACGGTGCTGATGGAAGATACACTGCCTCCGCAATTGGTGTTCGGTAGCTGGGTGGTATCCCCCACGGCTGGCACAACCCAGGTGTCCAACGGTAAGATCACCTGGAGTGGTGACGTAGCCGGAGATTCGGCTGTCACCTTCATCTATACTATGAAGCCGGTGGTTGATACCATGACAATTGTGGAACCGATTGCGAATACCGCGACCTTCGATTACATCGGCGGGAGCGGCTCGGCAACGGCCATCGTCTCGATTAATCACTACATCTACTTGCCGTTGGTGGTGCGTAACTATCCGGCTCCGTAAAGCCGAGGTGTAACGCGCTTTCGTGCGGGGTGGGCCTAGCTCACCCCGCTTTTTTATGGAGGAGATGATCAATGTTGCGGAGGTGGGTATGAAATTGTTGCTGGCAACCAACAATCGCGGAAAGCGGCGGGAGTGGCGTGCTCTGTTGGCCGGATTGCC
>WFQZ01000095.1 GCA_015486785.1 Thermoflexales bacterium | reverse complement strand
GTCACGAACCGCTCAATCAATCCGGCGGGCACCGGCTTGCCTTTCTCGTCCCGCAAGACCCAATCCGGGTGCTCCTGAGCCAGGGCCGACTTAGGATGCACCGTCAACGGGCCGAGCCACAGGCCGGGCGTGAATTCGGAGCCGCGAATCCGCTCCGCCAGCCAGCGCAACTCGTGGCGGAAACGCTCATTGCGCGTTGTCCAATCGCCCCATTGCGTCTGATACCCTTCATCCAACTGGATGACTTGCAAGGGAAGCTCATCGGCCAGCAGCGCGGCAGTGGCGAGATTTTCAATCACATTCTCTTCCGTTACCTTGTTCCAGAAGATGTACCAGGAGCACCAGCCGGTCGGGCCGGGGCGCACCGGCGGGAGATTCATCTGCCGCACCACGGCGTAAGCGTATTGCGCCAGCGGATCAACCGTGGGGCGGGCCGTCCATTCCAAGTAAAACCACTCGGAGGCCCGCGACTCGCCCATCAACAGCGGCACGCCGTCCCCCTGCGATTGCACGATCAACGACAAGTGCCCTTCGCGCACATCTCCGCCCACCTGGACGAACTGCTCCGCCAGCGACGCGCCCCCCGCGATCAAAGCCTCGCGCGGCGTGACCATCGCCCCCACCGACTCGCTCCAAAAGCGACCCGATTTGTTAGCCCACGGCGTATGCGCGTTGTGCGTCATCGTCCCCTGGAGGTGACGGATGGGCAGCGGCGGCACGTAATCGTGAGATTCCTGCGGCAGGAAGCCGGCGTGCGACCAGGATTGCCATCCGTTGCGGAAGAATCCACTGGGCGGGGTGAGCGTGCGAATCCCATTGGGGCGCGTCTGGAAGAAAAAGCGGCGCAGGTTCACCGGCTCCGCGCCCAAGTTGGTCACCATCAAGCGGAACAGTGCGAAAGGGCGCGTGGGATAGAGGCGGAAACGCGCCTCCACCTGAAGATGATGCAGCGGCTGATAGCGGATGTACAGCTCCTCCGCCGCGCCCTGCGCATCCTGCACCGCCTGCGAGCTGCGCTCGGCGATGGACAACGTTCTGGAAGTCAGCGTGAGGGCGTGATTGCGGCGGACGACCTCCACGCCGATCTCCCCCTCCACCGCGCGGCCGGGGCTTTGGAAGCGAAACGTGCCGCAGGACGATTCACACCACAGCTCGAACGATGGACTTTGCAACCACATTGCCATACCGATTATCCTTTCATTGGCTAGATTAGGAGGCTCTGACAAAAGTATAGCATAGTTACTTGGAGTTCGTAGCCGCAGACTGCGCCGCGCAAGTGACTTTTGTCACAGACAAACCGCTGCGATGGTGCTACAATATGCCCCGATGAGTGAATGGATTTTACCCACGATCAATAGGCAACGCTGCACCGGCTGTGGGCTGTGCGTCCAGCGATGCCCCACGCACGCCGTGGAGATGCGGCATGGCGCCCCGGTGATCGTCCGACCGGCAGCGTGCTCGTACTGCGGCTTGTGCGAGGAGTATTGCCCGGTGGGCGCGATCTCCCTGGCCTACGAGATCGTTCCGGCAAAGGAGGTTGACGATGATTGAAGTTCAGTTGTACGGATCGTTGCGCCGCTATGGTGATTCCACCCGCAGCGATCAGGAAAGCACCCGCTTTGTGGAAATTGCCGAGGCCGAAATCACCTTGGCGCAACTCTTGGAGCAACTGGGAATCCCGGCCTTGGAAGTCTCGCAAGTCTTCCTCAACGGGGCGTTGCTGGAGACTTGCTGCTCTATGGCCCCCTGGCTGGGGTATCAAACCATCTGCCGGGGCTGCGATGATTTCCTGGATACGCCACTCCGCGACGGCGACCGGCTGGGACTGTTCCCGCTCAAGATGGCTATGCTGGTAGTGTGAGAGGCAAACGATTAATCTTTCTAAGGAGGCAACGTATGAAAATGTTTTGTTATCAATGTCAAGAGACATTCAAGAATCAAGGCTGCACGACCGTTGGGGTGTGCGGCAAGAAGCCCGATGTAGCGAATCTACAAGACTTGCTCATCTGGCTGCTCAAGGGATTGTCCTACTGGGCGGTCAAGGCCCGTGCGGAGGGGATCACCGATGCCGAGGCCGACATCTTCGTGGCGCAAGGACTATTCGCCACGATCACCAACGCCAACTTCGACCCGGATCGCTTCGTGGAAATGGCACACCGGGCCATTGAGTTGCGCGACCGGCTGAAGGCGCAGGTCAAGGCCACCGTGGATGCTCCGCCGGAAGCGGCTGTCTGGCATCCGCAGGTCGGCGACCAGGCCGAGATGCTGCAAAAAGGCTCGCAGGTGGGCGTTATGGCCGATCCCACGCTCAACGAGGACGTGCGCTCTCTGCGCGAACTGCTGATCTACGGCCTCAAAGGGCTGGCGGCCTACACCGATCACGCCTACGTGCTGGAGCACTACAACGATGAACTCACGGCCTTCCTCCAAGAGGCACTGGCGGTCACGCTGGATGACACCAAGACCGTTGACGAGATGATCGGCTGGGTGCTCAAGTGCGGCACGGTGGGGCTTGAGGGGATGAGGCTGCTGGACCAGGCCAACACTTCCACCTACGGCAACCCCGAACCGACGCAAGTCAATCTGGGCGTGCGCCCCGGCCCGGCGATCCTGATCAGCGGGCACGATCTGCGCGACCTGGACGAGCTATTGCAGCAAACTGCCGGGCGCGGCGTGAACGTCTACACCCACGGGGAAATGCTTCCCGCCAACGCCTACCCGGCCTTCAAAAAGTACCCGCACTTTGTGGGCAACTACGGCGGCTCGTGGTGGCATCAGCCGGAGGAATTCGAGAAGTTCGGCGGCGCGATCTTAATGACCACCAACTGTATGGTCAAGCCCAAGAAGAGCTACCGCGACCGCATTTTCACCACCGGCATGGTCGGCTTCCCCGGCGTGCCGCACATTCCCGACCGCCCCAAGGGCGGGCAAAAGGACTTCAGCCCGGTGATCGAGAAGGCTTTGGAGTGCGGCAGCCCGCAGGAGCTGGAAAGCGGCACCATCCCCATCGGCTTCGCGCACGCCACCGTCACCAGCGTGGCGGATCACGTGGTGGAAGCCGTCAAGAACGGCGAAATCAAGCGGTTCGTGGTGATGGGCGGCTGCGATGGGCGGCACAAGTCGCGCCAGTACTACACCGATCTGGCGTTGGCCTTGCCCCAGGATCACGTCATCTTGACGGCCGGCTGCGCCAAATACCGTTACAACAAGCTCAAC
>WFQZ01000094.1 GCA_015486785.1 Thermoflexales bacterium | reverse complement strand
GAAGAGGACGAAGCCTCCGACCTGCTGGCCACGATTGAAGAGAGCGTCGGCCTGCGCGAGTTCGGGCAAGTCGTGCGGCTGGAAGTAGACCACGGCATGCCCAAATTTATCCGCGACATCCTGACCGCGAACTTGCAACTCGCCCCCTACCAGGTCTACACCGCCGACGGCCCGATTGGCCTGGCCGATCTGCGCCAACTGATGGAAATCGACCGCCCCGATCTCAAAGATCCGCCCTTCATCCCCGCCGTTCCCCGCATCCTGAGCGAAGAACCGGACATCTTCTCCGCCATCCGGCAGACCAACATCGTGCTCTACCATCCTTACGATAGCTTCACTCCGGTGCTGGACTTCATCCACGCCGCCGCCCGCGACCCGCACGTGCTGGCGATCAAACAAACCCTGTACCGCGTCGGGCCGAACGCCCCCGTGGTGGACGCGCTCCTGGAAGCCCGCGAGCAGGGCAAACAAGTGGCCGTCCTCGTGGAACTCAAAGCCCGCTTTGACGAGGAAAACAACATTGTGTGGGCCAAAGCCCTGGAGCAAGCCGGAGTCCACGTTGTCTACGGCCTCGTGGGCTTGAAGACCCACGCCAAATTGTGCCTGGTCATCCGGCGGGAAACCAACGGCATCACGCGCTACGTCCACCTTTCCACGGGAAACTACAACGCCGTCACCGCCAGAACCTACAGCGACATCGGCTACTTCACCACCGACCAGGCCATCACCGCCGACGTCTCGGAACTGTTCAACGCGCTCACCGGCTACTCGCGCAAGCAGAAGTACCGCAAAATCATCGTCGCCCCCGGCGAGATGCGAGCGCAAATCCTGGCCCGCATCAAGCGCGAGATCAAGCACCACAAAAAGCACGGCAACGGCTACTTGGCCTTCAAGATGAATGCCCTCGTTGATCCCGCCTGCATCCACGCCCTCTACCGCGCCTCCCAAGCCGGTGTCCGGGTGGAGCTGCAAATTCGCGGCATCTGCTGCCTGCGCCCCGGCGTGCCCGGCGTGAGCGACAACATCCGCGTTACCTCCATCGTCGGGCGATTCTTAGAACACGCCCGCATCTTCTACTTCCGCAACAACGGCGACGAAGAATTGTGGCTGGGCAGTGCCGATCTGATGCCCCGCAACCTCGACCGCCGCGTAGAAATCCTCTTCCCGGTCGAATCCCCGGCCCAACGCGAGGTCATCCTGCACTACATCCTTGAAACCCACCTGCGGGATAACGTCCTGGCCCGCGAACTGCGCCCCGATGGATCGTACCGCCGCCTCCAGCCGACCTCCGGCGAATCCCCGCTCAACTCCCAACAATGGCTCATTGAGCATCGCGGCCTCTGGGATCGCCGCCCCTGACGATCCCCGCACCGATTGCCGAGCACGCGGCTACACTTTCCTCGTCTTGCGCTGAGCAAGCACCACTTTCTTAGAAAGTATGTTCTGGTATGATACCGTCGGAGGAAGCATGGCGAAACCTGAAGTACGCTGGGTCTGTCAACAATGTAATTGGAGCTACGCCCGCCCGATGGGTCGCTGCCCCCATTGCGGAGCCTGGGACTCACTCGTGGAAACGGTCATTGAGCCGGAGCCGACCACCAAACACCCCGCCGGGCAACTCACCGCCCGTCCCCAACCGCTCAGCCAAGTGGAGCTGGGCGCGGCGGAGCGGATTCCCGTCCCCATACGCGAATTCTCGCGGGTGCTGGGCGGCGGCCTGGTCCCCGGATCGGTCGTGCTCATCGGCGGCGAACCGGGCATCGGCAAATCGACCCTGTTGCTGCAAGTAGCCGCCCAACTAGGGCAGCCTCAACAACCGGTGCTCTACGCCTCCGGCGAAGAGTCGCCGCGCCAAATCAAGATGCGTGCCCAACGGCTGGGCATCACCGGCGACCCGCTCCACCTGCTGGCCGAAACAGACATTGAAGCGATCCTGACCCAGGCGGATAAAATGCGCCCGCAGATGCAAGCCCTCGTCGTGGACTCCATCCAGACGATCCAAGCCACCGCCCTGACCTCCGCCCCCGGCAGCGTGAGCCAAGTGCGCGAGTGCGCCACCCGCTTCCAACGCTGGGCCAAAACGTCCGGCGTCCCTGTCTTCATCGTCGGGCATGTCACTAAACAAGGCTCCATCGCCGGCCCGAAAGTCCTGGAGCACATCGTGGATACGGTGCTGTACCTCGAAGGCGACCCTTTCCACACCTACCGCCTGCTGCGCAGCGTCAAAAACCGCTTCGGCGCAACCTCCGAAGTCGGCGTCTTTGAGATGCAAGAACGCGGCATGATCGAAGTGGACAACCCCTCCGAAGCCTTCCTCGCGGAGCGGATGATCAACGTCCCCGGCTCCGCCATCGCCATTACAATGGAAGGCACGCGCCCTCTGCTGGTCGAAATTCAAGCCCTCGCCAGCCATACCAGCTTCGGCAACCCGCGCCGCACCGTCAACGGCGTGGACTTCAACCGCCTGTTGCTGGTGATCGCCGTGCTGACCAAACGGGTCGGCCTGCGCCTGGCCGAACAAGATGTCTTCGCCAACGTCGTCGGCGGATTGCAAGTGGCCGAACCGGCAGCAGACCTGGCCGTCGCCGTAGCCCTGGCCTCCAGCGTGCGCGACATCCCCGTGCCCGCCGACCTGGCCGTCGTGGGCGAAATCGGCCTCTCCGGCGAAGCCCGCTCGGTGGGCCGCCTGGAAGCCCGCATCAACGAAGCCGCCCGCCTGGGATTCCGCACCCTCATCATCCCCCGCCGCCTGCGCAAGACCGGCCCGCGCCACACCCCGGAAGGCGTCAAGCTGATTCCGGTGCGCTCCGTCGGCGAAGCCATCCGCGCGGCCCTGGGGCTGCCCGATAAGCGGAGGCCGTCCGCATGACCAAGCGCAAAACCACGCCTCCCCGGCGGCGGAAGCCCAAACCCAAACCGCGCCCCTCCTGGTGGTCCACCCTCACCGTTGACCAAAAACTTGACCTGCTGGGGCTGGCACTGAGTGCCCTGGGCGGCATCACGCTGCTGAGCATGCTCTCGCCGCAGCAAGGCAAAGTCACCGGTTGGTGGCTGCACACCCTGATGAAACTCTTTGGCTGGGGGCAATACGCCATCCCCTTGCTGCTCGGCGGCGTGGGGCTGTGGCTGATCCTGC
This sequence comes from Thermoflexales bacterium, assembly GCA_015486785.1. Taxonomy (GTDB): domain Bacteria; phylum Chloroflexota; class Anaerolineae; order B4-G1; family SLSP01; genus S014-19. The sequence goes on along the minus strand of WFQZ01000094.1, from coordinate 345 downwards.
GCCGCTTTGGGGAGCGCATCCCCACGCCCCGCGCCGCCCCCATCGCCGGGCTGACGCTGGGATTCGTGCTCTCGCTGATGATGGGGCAATCGCTGGCGCAGCGACTTTGGCCCGCGCTCAGCGCGTCGGCCCTGGCCAACGCCGGACGCGGCGGCGGGCTGACCGGCGCGGCCTTGTTGGACTTGAGCACCACCACCCTCGGCCCGGCGGGCACGATCATCGTGCTGCTCATCGGCTGGCTGATCGCGCTCTCGCTGATCACGCGCATGTCGCCGGTGGAACTGTTCCAAGCCCTGGGGCAAAAGCTATCCGCTTCCCACGCCGCCGCGGATACACCGCCCGCCG
>WFQZ01000093.1 GCA_015486785.1 Thermoflexales bacterium | reverse complement strand
GCAGAGTGATGCCGCCATTGAGGCGACGGCCTTCAGCCAAGACGGGCGGCTGGCCATCGCCGGGGACGCTCGCGGGCACGGCATCATCTGGGATGCCGAGAGCGGGCGGGTCGTGGGCGGCTGGTCGCAGGATGCGACGATCAACCGCTTGGCACTGAATCCCGCCGGTACGATGCTGGCCTCCGCCAGCTCCGACGCCACGGTGCAGCTCATCTCGCTGCCGGCGGGGAAGTCGGTGCGGCGGCTCTCCGTCCCCGCGCCGCTGTGGGATGTCGCCTTCAGCTCCGATGGGCGATGGCTGGCGACGGCTTCCCTCAGCGGCGAGGTGCGGATTTGGGACGTGGAAAGCGGGCAAGTGTTGGCCCGACTGCCGCACCCGTCCAGCGTGTGGCAGGTCGCCTTTAGCCCCGACGGGCGATTCCTGGCGACGGCCTGCGATGACGGGGTGACGCGCGTGTGGACGCTGGGGACGTTGCAGTTGCAGGCGCAGGCTCTTTCCGCCGGCGGAGGCGGCGTGTTGCTCCGTCCCCGCCGGCAGTTGGAGCAAGGGGCATCTGTCTCGGTGCTGGCCTTCGCGCCGCAGGGGCAATGGCTGGCCACCGGCGGGGATGATAGCAGTGTGCGGCTGTGGGATTTGACCTCCGGACAGCAGGTTATCCGCTTGTTCTGCGATGGCCCGGTGGTGGCGTTAGCCTTCTCGCCGGACGGGCAGCGAGTGGCCGCCGGGAGTCTGGATGCCACGGCGCGGGTGTGGGCCTTGCCCGCCGGAACGGAGCTTGCGCTGGAGCAGCATTCCGCCGAAGTTACGGCGGTGGCTTTTGCGCCGGACGGGAACACGGTCGCTTCGGCGAGCCTCGACCACACGGCGCGGGTGTGGCGCATCGCTTCGGCGGCGGGCGCGGGATTGCGCCCGGAGACGGTCTCGCGGGTGGTGCAGTCGGACGCGATCTACAGTGTGCGTTTTGATCCTCGCGGACGGCGGCTGTTGACCGGCTGCGCCGATGGCCGGGCACACGTTTGGGATTTGACGGCCACCGATCCCCGCACCTTTACCGTGCAGCGGGATTGGGTGAACGCGGTGGCGTTTTCGCCCGACGGCTCGCGGATCGTTTCGGGCAGCGACGATGGGACTGTGTCGCTGTGGCGCACCTCGGATGGCGCACGGCTGATCACCATCACCCGGCCCGGCCCGGTCTACTCGGTGGCCTTTGCCCCGGATGGGCGGCGGTTTGTCTCCGGGGACGCCGGGGGCACGGCGATTGTGTGGGATGCGGGGAACGGCGCGGAGTTAGCCCGTCAGGCGCACGAGGGGGCGGTGCTGGCCGTGGCCTTCAGTGCGGACGGCGCGGAGGTCATTTCCGGCGGATCGGGCGGCGATGTGCGGGTGTGGGATGCTCGGAGCGGGGAGCTGTTACATCGGCTGCCGCATCTGCGGAGTGTGTGGGCGGTGGCCTTCAGCCCCGACGGTCAGATGGCGGCGACCGGCGGGGATGGGCGCGGGGTGCATCTGTGGAACATCGCCGCCGAGCGGGAGGTGCGTTTGCTGGCGCATCCCGACTCGGTGTGGGCGGTGGCCTTCAGCCCCGACGGGCGGGAGCTGGTGAGCGGTTGCGCGGATGGCATCGCGCGGGTGTGGGATGTGCGCAGTGCGCGGGTGCTGGTGCAAGTGGTGCATGAGAATTGGGTCACCGGCGTGGGTTTCAGTCCGGATGGGCAATGGTGCGTTTCGAGCAGCGACGACAGCACCGCGCGGGTGTGGAACGCCAACAGCGGCGCGGAAATCGCCTGGCTGATGCATGATCGCAGTGTGCGGGCGGCGGCCTTCAGCCCGGACGGGCGCATCATCGCTACCGGCAGTGCGCTCGGCGCGGTGCGGCTGTGGCACTGGCAGCCGGAGGATCTGATCACAGAGGCGTGCAGCCGCATTGAACGCAACCTCACGCCGGCGGAGTGGAATCGCTACCTGCCTCAGGAGCCGTATCGCGCCACGTGCGAGGCCGGATCGTTCCCCACGGAGCACCGCTGAGGCCGGACGAGGCACATCCGTGGGGCAGATAAGGGGCGAAAGAGCGTATGTCATTTTCAATACACTCAACTTCATCAAGTCGTGAGCTTATCTTTGCCGACCGTCGGGGCGAGTCTTTTAAGGTTCGTATAGCAGGCGACGTTTCGGCATCTGTGGAAGTCTGGGTCTATCCAGATGCCAGCAAGCCCGATAGCTTATTTCAGGAACTGGCCAACTACGAGAAGCCGTGGCGCGGGGTAAAAAGTTGGGCGGCTGTAGAAGGTGAATTTGCCATCTCTGCAACCTGCTCGCCGCTTGGTGAAGTCGTGTTCACAATTCAACTGCGCGGGTTGCGGGGCGCACCTGAGGAATGGCGGGTCTCTGTGGGGCTGGCTACTGAATTTGGTCAACTGAGCAACATCGCCCAACAGGCAAAGTCATTCTTCGCGTAAGCCAAGCCCCGTCGTTTGTGGGCAGCCGCCGCGTCCCCCCCACGAACTCCATCCGGTTACATCAGCCCCGCGTTCCTGGCCCCAATGCTCCCGACCGCCCAGTTGACGATCTGCCAGAAGACCAGCGCCGGTAGCCAGTCGCCCTCATAGGGAGCAACGATCTCCACCGCCGGCGGTGGTGGCTGCCTATGGCGGCTGAAGAGGGAAAAAAGAGAATCGTCGGTCGGACGAGCCAGGCGGGCGACGACCTTGCCGTGCAAGGTTAGTGGGAAAGTGGATTGCTTCCGCTCGCCCGCTAACTGGAAATGGCCGATGGGCTGATCATCCGTGCCGAGCAGAACGCCGTCAGGCCGGAGCGTCCCCAAAGGGTGACCGTCCAGCCGGACGACGACGCCGGTCGGTTGAGAATCAAACGCGAAAGTGTGCTCCGTGGTGCGGACCAACGCCTGGCCGTGAAAGGAGAACGGACGGCGGTAAGTCAGCCGCCCACGCACAGCGAAAGCCGCCCAGGCCGGTTCTTTGGTAGACGAAGAAGCCGCCAGCAGTCCCCGCATCGTGACGTTGCGCCCGAACCTAGACCAATTGCCTCGGTTGTAGGTGCGCAGACGGGTCAAGGCATCCGGCTGCCAGGG
>WFQZ01000092.1 GCA_015486785.1 Thermoflexales bacterium | reverse complement strand
GTCTACTACGTGGGCGGATTTCTGTTCTACTTTGTGCCGGGGCTGCACCTCACGCGCGGCGGGATGGCCTGGATGATCAGCACGCTCTACAGCACCTACACGCCGCAGCAATACTACCTGGCGACTTCGGCGGTGCTGTTGGCGGGCGTGCTGGCCTTTCTGCTCTCGCTGGGACTGACGCGCTTGATGATCGCGCTCACCGCGCGGGTGAGCTACCATTGGATCAGCCTCGTGACGCTGGGCATCCTGTTCCTCGTCGTGGTGGGGATGACCGGCTGGGGCGGGATCGCGGTGTGCCTCACGGCGACCGGCATCGGCTTGATTCCGGTGCTGTGGGGGTCGCGGCGGATGAACTGCATGGGCGTGTTACTGCTCCCCATCGCGCTCAACATGGCCGGAGTCGGCGACTCGGTGGCCCGCTTGCTGGGCTTGCTGTAAAATGGTGCGTGTAAGGTGCGACGCACTTTGGAAGTGCGTCGCACCTCTCTTAGATTCTTACCTATGGAGGAAACAATGCCAAAAACGAATTTAGATCAGTTGGGAATTAACGCCTTGCGCGTGTTGACTATGGACGCGATCCAGAAAGCCAATTCCGGCCATCCGGGCATGCCGATGGGGATGGCGGATGTGGCTTACGTGTTGTGGACGCGCCACCTCAAGCATAACCCGCGTGACCCGCGTTGGCCGGATCGCGACCGGTTTGTGCTCTCAGCCGGGCACGGCTCAATGTTGCTTTACAGTTTGTTGTACCTCACCGGCTACCCGATCTTGCTCGAAGACCTCAAGCAGTTCCGCCAGTGGGACAGCCGCACGCCGGGGCATCCGGAGTACGAGATTGATTTGGGGATTGAAACGACCACCGGCCCGCTGGGGCAGGGATTCGCCAACGGCGTGGGCATGGCGATGGCGGCCAAGCACTTGGCGGCGCGATTCAACCGCCCGCAGTTTCCGTTGTTTGACCATTACATCTACGCCATTGTCTCCGACGGCGATTTGATGGAGGGCGTTTCGCACGAGGCGGGCAGTCTGGCCGGGCATTTGGGGCTGGATAATCTCATCTACTTCTACGACGACAACCACATTTCTATCGAAGGCGATACGCAAGTGGCCTTCACCGAGGATGTGCCGGCCCGCTTCCGAGCTTACGGCTGGCACGTGCAGGAGATTGACGGACACGACTTTGATGCCATTGACGCGGCCATCCGCACCGCGAAGCAGACGCCGGGGCAGCCGCACTTGATCGCCTGCCGCACGCACATCGCCTTCGGCAGCCCGCACAAGCACGATAGCGAGAAGGCGCACGGCTCTCCGCTGGGCGAGGAAGAGATCCGCTTGACGAAGGAAGCCTTGGGCTGGCCGTCCTTGGAGCCGTTCTTCGTGCCGCCGGAGGTCGTCGCTCACTACCGCTTGGCGATCCCCGCCGGGGAGCAGGCCGAGGCCGCGTGGCAGGAGTTGATGACTCAGTACCGGCAAGCCTACCCTGAGGAGGCCGCCGAGTTGCACCGCCGCTTGGATGGCCAGTTGCCCGCCGGCTGGGAGAAGGCCGTGCCGCATTTCCGCCTGGATAGCCCGCCGCTGGCGACGCGCGTCGCTTCGCAGCAAGTGCTCAACTCGCTGGCCCAGGCCATCCCGGAGCTGGTCGGCGGCTCTGCCGACCTCGCGCCTTCCAACAAGACCTACCTCGCGGGGCTGGGCGATTTCCAGCAGGACTCGCCGGAGGGGCGGAACTTCCATTTCGGCGTCCGCGAGCTGGGGATGGGCGGCATCCTCAATGGGATGGCCCTCTACGGTGGCTTGCGCGTTTTCGGCGGGACGTTTATGGTGTTTTCGGACTACATGCGCCCGGCGGCGCGTCTGGCCGCGCTGATGAAGCTCCCGGTGATCTACGTGTGGACGCACGACTCAATCTACGTGGGGGAGGACGGCCCCACGCACGAGCCGGTGGAGCAAGTGATGTCCTTGCGAGCGATCCCCAACCTGACCGTCATCCGCCCGGCGGACGCCAACGAGACCGCCGCCGCGTGGCAATACGCGCTGGAGCAGCGTCACGGGCCGGTGGCGTTGGCACTCACGCGCCAGAAGCTGCCGGTGCTGCCGGAGGCCGCCGATAAGGCTTGGGAGGGCGTGGCGCGAGGGGCTTACGTGCTCAGCGATTCCCCGCTCAACCGGCTGGACTTGCTGTTGATTGCGACCGGCTCGGAGGTGGTGGAGGCTCTCGCGGCGCAAAAGCTCCTGGCGGAGCGGAACGTCGGGGCGCGGGTGATCAGCATGCCCTCGTGGGAGAACTTCGAGCGGCAGCCGGTTTTCTACAAACTGAGCGTGTTCCCGGAGCATATCACCAGGCGTTTGGCGATTGAGGCCGGAGCGACGCTGGGCTGGTATCGCTATGTGGGGCGCAAGGGGGCCGTGGTGGGCATTGACCACTTCGGGGCTTCCGCGCCGTACCAGAAGTTACGGGAGGAATTCGGCTTCACGCCGGAAAACATCGTTGAGCAAGCCCTCAAACTGCTCACCGAGTAGCGCGAGCCAAGTGCGACGCACTTCGGAAGTGCGTCGCACTTGGCACCAGGAATCGTTACAATCACCAGGACTCACTATTGACAGACCTCACAT
>WFQZ01000091.1 GCA_015486785.1 Thermoflexales bacterium | reverse complement strand
GAGTTCACCGCCGAGGCACGGAGAGCGCGGAGCTTGCTTCTTTGCGTTCTCTGCGTCTCTCGCGGTGCGTTTCTCTTCCCGCGTCAGCGATAAGCCTCATTCGGTTGTGTTACGATCTCAGTATAGCCTAATCCCAGTTTTCGCCCTTGCGCCTTGCGGGCGGGAGAGTTCACCGCCGAGTTATTCGCGGCTGAACTCGCGCCGCATTTGCCAGAGGGTGCGGTGGAGCTTGAACCCTCGCGCTTGCAGGGCACGCAGGAGCGGCGGCCAATCCGCGATCTGCGTGACGATGGGCCAGGCGGCGTAGCGGCGTAAGCCGTAGATTGCTTGCGCCAGAGCTTCCTCCAGCAGCGAGTCCCTGCTGCGGGGATGCACGACGATCTCCCATTCGTAAAAACGGTCGCGGCGGTCTGTGTGTACCCGCACCGCCCAGCGGGGGATGGCGGCTCGCTCCAGCCAGGTGCGCTCCCGTTCCCCGTCCAACCACAGGTAGAGACTCCGCTCCCAGCCGCCGAAGTTGTAGCGCAGCGGGCGAATTTCCAACACTTCGCGTTGGCGGCGCGGGTAGAGTTCCTGGGCCAGGCGATGCCAATGCTCGCGATCTTGGGGGTGGCCTTTGCGCCCCGACAACTTCCGGCGGGCGTGTCGCGCCCCAAGGGCTTCGTCCGCCGGACGGATGAGGTGAAACAGTTGTCCCACTTTGCGGAAGCCCAAACTTTCGTAAAGCCGCCGTGCCACTTCGTTATCGGCGCGTACCTCCAGCCCCACCCAATGGGCGCGATGTTCCTGCGCGGCGGCCAAGGCCTGCTCCATTAACTGCCGCCCGATGCCCTGCCCGCGATAGTCGGGGTGTACCACCACGTTGCCGATGAGCCATCCCCGGCTGCGGTGCGGCGCGGCGCGGCGGAAAGAGAGATTCGCCACCACTTGCCCCGCCTCACACCACACCCATCCCGGCGGCGGATCCGGTTCGTACAGCGGCGGCAACCACATATCGCGGCGGGCACGTTGGCGCATCCGTTTGAGCATCTTCAAACCGGCCGGTCCCAACTCCGGACGGAATCCCAGCTCAATCAGCTCCACCACGGCCAGCGCGTCGCGCATCGGGTCGAGCGGACGCAGTCCCCAGCCGGGCGCGTGACGCTCTCGGTATGATGCGACGTTCAATCTCGTTGCCACCAGCCCTCCGTCAGCGTGACCGTCTGCTCGGTCGCGTCCACCGTCGCCGTGACCCCCAACGGCAGCGTGAACATCGGGTGCGTGTGTCCGCAATCGAACTCCGCCAGGAAAGGAATCTCCTGCCCGTGGAGCACCTCCAACAAAATCTCGTGGGGGCGCACGCCGGTGCCTTGATCGTCAAACCGCTCGTGTTTGCCCATCACAATCGCCCCGACTTTGTCAAACACGTGATTGGCCTTGAGGAAAGCAAATTCCCGTTCCTGAGAAGCGGCGTCCTTCATTGAATCCTCAATGAACAGAATGTCGCCTTCACGGATCGGCGGCATATACTTGCTGCCCCAGATGCTGCCGATGATCGTGTTGAGGTTGCCGCCGATCAGCCGCCCTTCGGCCCGCCCTGGGATCACCGTTATCCAATCGTTGGGGTGCGTGGGCTTCGCGCCGGTCTGCGTTTCCCACTCAATGAATTCGTCGCTCCACACCGGCGGACGGCGGTACGTGTGTGGGAGGGCCGGATGCAACAGCAGCTCGGCGAAACTCTGATACGTCATATCAACCAGCGGGGGGAACTCGCCGAACGAAGCCACCAGCGCGGGGCCGTAGAACGTCACCAAGCCGGTTTGCGCGTAAATCCCCAGCAAAATCGCCGTGACATCGGAATAGCCGATGATGATCTTGGGGTCGCGGCGCAAAGCCTCGTAATCCAGATACGGCAGCAGGGAGTTGGAATTCATCCCGCCGATGGTGGACATAATGCAGCGCACCTCAGGATCGCGGATCAGCGCGTTTAACTCGGCCACGCGCTCTTGGATTGTGCCGGAACGATACCCGCGTCTCTTGCCGGTGAGCGAGCCGGCAATCAGCCGGAAGCCGTGGCTTTGCAGATAAGCCTTCGCCCGCGCGAACCGCTGCGGCGCGAACGCCGTTGCTGCTGCCGACGGCGAATAAAACCCGATTCCATCCCCCGGTCGTAAACGGGGCGGCGTGAGTGTGTACATCGTCATACCCTCCGATTGAGATGACTCTGTTGTAGTCCTTTTTCTGCGGGGGACAAATGTTAAGTTGCTAAGAGTTGTTGGGTTGCGCATTAGGCTTAAGTGTTGTAAAATACGTAAAATGTGTAATTTACGCTTAAGGGAGGTGTTGAATGGCGATCATGCAGCGAGTGAGCCGTACCGAGCTATCCCGTAACACTCGGCACGTGCTCAGTAACGTGCAGCGGGGACGCATGGCGATGATTGAGTCTCATGGTAAACCGGAAGCTGTCTTACTGGACGTTGTGGATTATCGTATCTTGCGGGCTGTGATGCGT
>WFQZ01000090.1 GCA_015486785.1 Thermoflexales bacterium | reverse complement strand
TCCCACGGCCGTGCTGGTGCAGCGACAGTTCCTGGAGCACCACGGGCTCCACGTGGGCGATCCGCTGGCGCTGACGGTGCAAAAAGGAGACCGGCGGGGACACGGGGTTTTCGTCATCGCCGGTGTCTTCGACCTCTTCCCGACGACATACCCGAACCAGGGGCCGATTTTCGTGGCCAATCTGGATACGCTTTTCGAGGCGTTGGGCGGAGAACTGCCGTACGATGTGTGGCTGCGCCTGACCCCGGAAGCCAGTGGGGAAGCGGTGGTGGCGGGTGTACGAAAGCTGGGCATCCAGGTGGTCGACGCGGAAGACGCTCGCTCTTTGATTCGGCAAGCTCAAAACAGCCCCGCCCGGCGAGGGATTTTCGGCATTCTGTCGGCTGGATTCTTGTCTGCTGCTTTTCTCACTATGCTGAGCTTCGTCATCGTGGCGTTCCTGTCGTTTCAGCGCCGCTATGTGGAATTGGGCGTGCTGCGGGCGCTGGGCCTTTCGCAAAAGCAGATGGCCGTGCTTCTCGGCACAGAGCAGGCGATTCTGCTGGTGACCGGCGTGATCATCGGAACAGGGCTGGGCGTCGTGACCAGTTATGTCTTCATCCCTCTCTTGCAGCCTGGATTTCCCACGCCTCCTTTCGTGGTGCACATTGCCTGGAACGCCGTTGGGGGCATCGTTCTCTTTTTCGTCGTTGCGTTGAGCCTGTCGGTCGCATCGCTGTTGTCCCTCCTGTCCCACCTGAAGCTGTTCCAGGCCGTCAAGTTAGGGGAGATGGTTTGATGGAAAGCCTTGTCCGTTGCGAAGGTCTGGTAAAAATATACAAAGTCGCCGATTTGGAGCAGGTCGCGCTTCAGGGACTGGATTTGGAAGTGCGGGAAGGCGAGATGATCGGCATCGTGGGTCCGTCCGGTTCGGGCAAGAGCACGCTGCTCAACATCCTGGGCGGGCTGGACACGCCTTCGGCGGGCAAGGTCGTGGTGGGCGGCAGGGATCTGCTCAAACTCTCCGCGTCGGCATTGGACACGTACCGGCGCCACGAGGTCGGTTTCCTCTGGCAGCAGCCTTCCCGCAACCTCATCCCTTACCTCAGTTTGCTGGACAATGTGCGCCTGCCGATGATGATGACGGGGGTGGGCGCGCGCCTCCGTGACAGGCGCGCACGAGAGTTGTTGGAGCGCATGGGGCTCTGGGGACATCGCGAACGTCGGCCGGCCGCGCTTTCCGGGGGACAACAGCAGCGAGCGGCCCTGGCCGTGGCTTTGGCAAACGGTCCGCGTTTGCTCCTGGCCGACGAACCCACGGGCGAGTTGGATTCAGCCACGGCCGAGGAAATCTACGACCTGTTGCATCGTCTCAACGAAGAGACGCACCTGACGGTTTTGATCGTCACTCACGACCCTGACATCGCCGGGCATGTGTCGCGGGTCGTGGCGATCCGGGATGGGAAAATCAGCAGTGAGGTGGTGACTGCCGACCGGAGCGGGTCGTCACCGGCGCGTGGAAGCGATGCATCGCGCCGTTCAGCCGAGTACGTCGTGCTGGACGGCGCCGGCCGATTGCAGATACCGGCTCACTATCTGAAGCGTTTCCGCATTGGCCGCCGGGCCGTTCTGGAACCGCGGGAGGACGGCATTCTCGTGCGCCCACCCCAGGAGGATCCCCATGAATGACGACATCCTGGTTCGCGTCGAGAACCTGCACCGCACGTACAAAGCGGACGGTGTGGAAGTGCCGGCGCTGCGCGGCATCGACTTGAGCGTCTCGCGAGGTAGCTTCGTGGCCATCCAGGGGCGTTCTGGCTCCGGCAAGACGACGCTGCTCAACTGCATAGGTGCTCTGGATTATCCAACGCGCGGCCGGGTGTGGGTGGACGGTCGTGACATCACGACACTTCCGGAGCGGGAGCGCACCCTTTTCCGCCGTCGGCATATCGGCTTCGTCTTTCAGTCTTTCGCCCTCGTCCCCACGCTTTCCGCCGCCGAGAACGTGGATGTGCCGCTGCGCCTGGCAGGGGTCGATGCTGCCGGGCGGCGGCAGCGGGTGCAGGCCTGTTTGGAGATGGTGGGGTTGGCGACGCACGCCGGGCATCGCCCTTGCGAGCTTTCGGGCGGGCAGCAGCAACGGGTGGCTATTGCCCGGGCCATTGCCCTGAATCCACCCTTGCTTCTTGCCGACGAACCCACGGGCGAACTGGACTCGGCGAGTGGTGCCGAGATATTGGCCCTCTTCCGCTCGCTGGTGGATGAACAAAACTTGACGGTCATCCTCGCGGGACATGATCCGGCCGTAGCACAGTTTGCAGACGAGATCCATCGTATTGTGGATGGACGTTTGGCGTGAAAGCATTGGGCCAGGACGAAACCCGCTGCACGCTGATAGCCTTTCGATTTCTTTACATACTCGCAGGCTCTCTGCAGTGAGAAATCCCATGAACAGTTTCAGCAGTTCGCACGCTGTCCGCTTTCGCGCAAAAATCGGCGCAAAAGCACCGTTTTGCTCCTGTTCTACCGCCGGAGACGCTTTGCGGGTTGGGACTTCTCCACGGCATCGAACCCGCAACGACATCGACCGATCAATACGATTTGCTATACCACTCTCGATGTTGTAAAATGTATAGCAACAAAAACAAAAAAGCCTCGCTCGGTATTCCCGTACCGGCGAGACGATGACCGGAACGGTGACGGCGCCCCGGCAGGACACACGATAGCACAGAAGCCCGCCGGACTCAAGCCGACCCGGCGGGTTTCTGTTTTTTATGCCTGCCATGTATGTGACGGGACTGCGGAGCGCGCTCTGATCCTCAACTTGATGTGGTAGGCGTATCCCGAACCCGAAGAAGCGAAGTGCCAAAACCGGACAAGATTCTCACAGCGGGAGTTGCCTGGAGTTGGAAGGCGCGCTAGAAGAGAGGCAGTTTCCACAGAGGAGTTGATCCAACGGTTGACAGG
>WFQZ01000089.1 GCA_015486785.1 Thermoflexales bacterium | reverse complement strand
GGACGGGATCGCGCGGGTGCTGGCGGAAAGTCTGGCCGATGATCCGCCCGCGCCGCAGGTCAAGACCGAGGGGCTGTTCCTTTCCCTGGAGACGACCGCCGCGCCGCCTGCCCCGACACCGGCTCCGCCTCAGGCGCACAATGTGATCGCCGGGGACATCTGCCCGGTGTGCGGCGAGGCCGCTTTGGTGCGCACCGAGGGGTGTATCCGCTGTATGGCCTGCGGGCACAGTGAGTGTTAGGGGGGTGATCTCTGTACCGAGTCTTGCTTCTCCATTCCTTTGGAGTATGATGCCCTGGCCGACGAAGTGCGTCGGTGTGGTTTCAACTATCTACCTTAAATGAGGAGGCTGTTTATGTCGTACATTACCGATATTCTGGCCCGCGAGATTTTGGACTCGCGCGGCAACCCCACGATTGAAGTTGAAGTGCTGGTTGAGGATGGCAGCCATGGTCGTGCGGCGATTCCTTCCGGCGCGTCCACCGGTGTCCACGAGGCCGTTGAGTTGCGCGACGGCGATCCCAAGCGGTACAACGGCAAGGGGGTGCTCACGGCTGTGGAAAATGTGAACTCGGTCATCGCCGACGAGGTGATCGGCTGGGAAGTGACCGATCAGAAGGGCATTGACGAGATGATGATCGCGCTGGACGGCACGCCCAACAAGGCGAAGCTGGGCGCCAATGCGATCTTGGGCGTTTCTTTGGCCGTGGCCAAGGCGGCGGCGGATTACACCACCTTGCCGCTCTACCGCTACATCGGCGGGACGTATGCGCACATTCTGCCTGTGCCGATGATGAACATCCTCAACGGCGGCAAGCACGCGGTCGATGGGCCGGACTTCCAGGAGTTTATGATCGTTCCGGCGGGCGCACCGACCTTTGCCGAGGCGTTGCGCTGGGGCGCGGAGACGTATCACGCGCTCAAGTCCGTGCTCAAGGGGCGCGGTTACGGCGTGGGCGTGGGCGATGAGGGTGGCTTTGCACCCAGCCTCAAGGCGAACGAGGAGGCGATTGAGGTGATCCTGGAGGCCATCCAGAAGGCCGGATATCGCCCCGGCGAGGATATCTGGATTGCGATGGACCCGGCGGCTTCCGAAATCTACGAGGACGGCAAGTACAACCTCAAGAAGGAAGGGCGGGTGCTCAGCAGTGCGGAGATGGTGGATTTCTACGCCGCTTGGGTAGCCAAGTACCCGATCATCAGCATTGAGGACGGTCACGCCGAGGACGATTGGGATGGCTTCGTGATGATGAACGAGCGTTTGGGCGGGCAGATTCAGATTATGGGCGACGATCTGCTGGTGACCAACACGCAGCGCATCGCCAAGGGCATCAAGATGGACGTGGGCAATTCGGTGTTGATCAAGCTGAACCAGATCGGCACGCTGACCGAGACGATTGCCGCCGTGCAGATGGCGCACAAGCACAATTGGACCGCCGTCGTTTCCCACCGCTCCGGCGAGACGGACGACACGACCATCGCCGACTTGGCGGTGGCTCTGGGCACGGGGCAGATCAAGACCGGCGCGCCTTGCCGCATTGATCGCGTTTCCAAGTACAACCAGCTGCTGCGCATTGAGGAGGAGTTGGGCAGTTCCGCATTCTACGCCGGCTTGAAGGCTTTCCACAACCTGGGGAAGGACCTGGCTTAAGTCACTCGCGCGGCGAGGACGAAGAGGCGCGGAGCGATTCCGCGCCTCTTTTGCGTGGGGGAGGTTGCGCTGGTGCTGGGGAAAGTTATGATGCGGGCAACTTTGAGTGAGAGTTTGGAGGCTTATGATGAACGATCATCCACGTATGAGGCGCGAGCGGAAGACGATCAAGATTATGATTCATTTGTACTGTCACGATCACCACGGGACGAAGGGCGATGATTTGTGCCCGGCGTGTCAGGAGTTGCAGGATTACGCTTTGATGCGCTTGGATCGCTGCCCGTTCCAGGAAGGGAAGACGACGTGCGCTAATTGCCCGGTGCATTGTTACAAGCCGGAGATGCGCAAGCGGATCGCGGAGGTGATGCGTTACGCCGGGCCTAAGATGGTGTTTCGGCATCCGGTTTTGGCGTTCTGGCATTTGGTGATCGATGGGACGCGCAAGGAGCCGCGCCGTCCGGTGAAGGGGCGCGGGAAGGGGGCGAGTTGATGTTCAAGATTGCGACGTATAACGCGAATTCAATCCGCGTGCGGCTGCCGCAGGTGCTGGCGTGGCTGGAACGGGAGCAGCCGGATGTGTTGTGTGTGCAGGAGACGAAGGTCCAGGATAAGGATTTTCCGGTGGCGGCGATTGCCGAGGCCGGGTATCAAGTGGCTTTTCGCGGGCAGAAGTCTTATGCCGGAGTGGCGATCCTCAGCCGCGAGCCGTTGCAGGAGGTGGTGGCGGGGTTCGATGAAGCTCCGTATGATGCGCCGCGTTTGCTGCGGGCGAGGTACGGCGATATCCATGTGGTGAATACGTATGTGCCCCAGGGGCGCGAGGCGACTTCGGAGCATTTCCGGTACAAGTTGGCGTGGTTCGGGCGGCTCAAGCAGATGTTTGCGCGGCATTATTCCCCGGAGCAGTTGGTGGTGTGGGTGGGCGATTTCAATGTGGCCACCGAGCCGATTGATGTTTACAATCCCAAGCGGTTGCAGAATCACGTGGATTTTCACCCGGAGGCGCGGGCGGCCTTGGAGCAGGTGCGGCAGTGGGGGTTTGTGGATGTGTTCCGCTTGCTGCATCCGGGGGAGGAGCGGCAGTTTACGTATTGGGATTATCGCTCCCGCGATCCCATTGAGCGGGGCGTGGGCTGGCGGATTGATCACGTGTGGGCGACGCGCCCGCTGGCGGAGCGGGCTGCTGCGGCGTGGATTGATGTCGCGGCTCGCCGTGCGCCCCGGCCTTCGGATCACACGTTCTTAGTCGTCGAATTTGACGTTTAGCGGTTCGTCGCCTTCCCGTAAGTCCAGCACTTCGTAGATCAGGTCGGGGGCGGAGTGGCCTTTGATCTGCAAGTAGCCTAGTTCGCGGGCGAAGATATGATCTTTGACTTGTTCGTAGGCCCGCGAGTTCAGCAGGATTTGGCCGGGTTTGGCTTGTGCTTGCAGGCGGGCGGCCAGGTTGACGCTATCGCCGATGGCGGTGTAGTCGTGCAGGATGGATGAGCCGATGTTGCCCACGATGGCCGGGCCGGTGGCGATGCCGATGCCCAGGTAGAGCGGCGGATCTTGAGGGCGGCTTTTGTGCAGCTCGGTGATGGCGAATTGGATCGCCAGCGCGGATCGGATGGCCCGCAGGATGTGGTCTTCCTGGAACAACGGAGTGTTGTAGATGGCCATTGCGCCGTCGCCCAGGAATTTATCCAGGGTGCCTTCTTCGGAGAAGATAGCATCAGCCACGATGGTCAAGTAGCGGTTGAGCACTTCCACGGAGCGTTCCGGCTCCAGGTGCTCGCTGAAGGACGTGAATCCCCGGATGTCGGCGAAGAGCACCGTCACTTCGCGCCGTGTGCCGCCCAAGCGCACGCTGTTGGGGTCGGAGAGCAGTTTATCCACCACGCGCGGCACGACGTATTGCTCAAAGGTCTGGCGGATCTGCTGGACTCGCGCTTCCAGGTGACGCCGTTCGGTCATATCTTCCACGACGATGGCGACGCCGTTGATCTGCTTCTGGTTATCCCGCAGTGGGCTGAGACTGAGGCGCAGGACGGCTTTCCCGCGTGTGGGAAGCACCGGGGTAATTTCGTAGCCGGTGATCGTTTCGCCTTGTTGTTTGATGATTTTCACCAGGGCGGCCAGGTGTTGGCGGACGTCGGGGAGCGCGGCGGTGTAGGGTTTCCCCAGTAGCTCCGTCTGGTCGGTGTTGAAGATGTGCGCGGCGGCGTGGTTCACGAGGGTGATGCGGTCTTCCATATCAATGGTGATCACGCCGCTGGCGATGCTGGCGAAGATGTTGTCCATGTAGTTTTTGATCTCGGCTATGGCGTCACGCTGGGCCTTGATGTCGGTGAACAGGCGGGCGTTTTCGGAGGCGATGGCGGCTTGGGAGGCCAGCGCGGTGAGCAGTTTTTTGTCGTCGGCGTTGAACACCGGGCTATCGGCCCCGCGCCCTAGGATCAAGAATCCCAGGATGTGCTCGTGAGATTTGAGCGGGGCGATGAGGATGGAACTGAGGTGCGTGGCGAACGCGGGCCAGTGTTCCGGGGTGAGGATCGCCGATTGTCCGCTCCGCAGAATCGGCTGCAAGCGTGAAACGGCGATGTCGTGCAGCAAGGTGGCGAATGCTTCCGGCCCGAACTGGGATTGTACGCTCATCTTGAGCGACGAGGCCGCGCCTTTTTGCGGAGCTGCTTGCCACATATCCTCCAATTGCAAGACGACGCCGCCGTCGGCTTGAATGATGTGGGCGACTTCCTCCGCCACCATATCAGGCAGAGCTTCGGGGTCCAACGTCGCTCCGATGGTGCTGCCGATGGTGTAGAGCAGATTGATCTCGCGGTAACGTTCCAAGGTTTCCTGTCCCAAGGTGCGCACGGCCCATGCCTGGTTGAGCAGTAGCTCAATGCTCTTGATCAAGAATTTCCAGGCGGCCATTGCTCGCGGAGCCTGGAGGGC
>WFQZ01000088.1 GCA_015486785.1 Thermoflexales bacterium | reverse complement strand
GCGCCGGCAAAAAGCCCCCGCCGAAGATTCGCACCGCCTCCCGCCCCGACAAGCCCAAGCTGGACATCGTCATCCCGCCGGCGGGCACGCACACCTGGAAACTGCCCGACGCCCGCAAAATGCTGCGGCTCGGCGGCGAGCAGCAATACAACGCCGATCTCATCCGCCGTCAATCCACCATCATTGAAGAAACCTTGCGCAGCCTGGGCGCACCGGTTCAGGTCGTCGAAATCAATCGCGGGCCGGTGATCACCCAATTTGGCGTCGAACCTCTGTTCGTCACCACGCGCTCCGGCAAAACCACCAAAGTCAAGGTGAGCAAAATCGCCGGGCTGGCCGACGACCTGGCCTTGGCCCTTTCGGCCCGCACCATCCGCGTGCAAGCTCCCATCCCCGGCAAAGGCTTGCTGGGCATCGAAATCCCCAACGAAGAAGCCACCGTCGTCTCCCTGCGCGACGTGATTGAGTCGGAATCGTTCGCGCACCTCAAAGGGCGGCTCAAGTTGGGGCTGGGGCTGGATGTTTCGGGACAAGCGGTCGCCACCGACCTGCGGGCGATGCCTCATCTGCTCATCGCCGGAGCGACCGGCGCGGGGAAATCTGTGTGCGTGAACGCGATCATCGCGGCCCTGCTGCTCCAAAACACGCCCGACACGCTGCGCATGCTCATGGTAGACCCCAAGCGCGTGGAGTTGACCCAGTTCAACGGCATCCCGCACTTGCTGACGCCGGTCATCGTGAATGTGGAGCGCGTCGTCCCCGCGCTGCGCTGGGCGATGAGGGAAATGGACGCCCGCTATCGGCGATTCGCCAAAGTCGGCGCCCGCAACATTGAAGACTACAACCGCCGCGTCAAAAAGCTCCCCGATGGCGAGCCGATCCCCTACATCGTGGTCGTCATTGACGAACTGGCCGACCTGATGCTGCAATCCCCCGAAGAAACCGAGCGCGTCATCTGCCGCCTGGCGCAAATGTCCCGCGCCACCGGCATTCACCTGATCATCGCCACCCAACGCCCCAGCGTGGATGTAGTCACCGGCCTGATCAAAGCGAACTTCCCGGCCCGCATTGCCTTCGCCGTCGCCTCGTCCATTGACTCGCGGGTGATCCTGGATACGCCCGGCGCGGAGCGGTTGTTGGGGCGCGGCGACATGCTGTTTATGCCGCCGGACGTCAGCCAACCGCAGCGGCTTCAAGGCGCGTTCGTATCGGATGAAGAACTAGAGGCTCTGATTGACTACTGGCGCAAGGCCGCGCAATCGCCCACCGGCGAAGCGAGCACGCCCCCCACCGTCCAAGTCATCGGCGAACTGCCCAAACAACCGGCCCTGTTCCCCGAATTCACCGCCCCATCGGGCGGAAAATTCAAAGACGACCTCCTGCCCGATGCCGTGCGCGTCTTCCTGGGCGAGAACCGCGCCTCTGTCTCCCTGCTCCAACGGCGATTGCGCATTGGCTACACCCGTTCGGCCCGGCTGGTCGAAACATTGAGCGAGATGGGCATAGTCACCACCGAAAAGCAAGGGCAATTTCGGAAGGTGGATCGCGAGGCAGCCGAAAAGCTCCTGCGCTCGCTAGAGCCTCCCCCGCCGCTCACCTGATGGAGCAACCGATGACGCAACGCACGCTCTACCAAGCATTGTTGGATAGCGATCCGGCGCGATTGCGGATCATCGCCCGCCTGTGGAAAATCCCCATCGTGTCTGTGCGCCGGGCGGACATCGCCACCGAGTTGGCCGACGCCTTGGCGAACACCGCCGCCGTGGATCGGATGCTCGCGGAGTTGACGGAGGCGCAGCGTGCCGCGCTGGATGAGCTATTGCGCCACGAAGGCACACGCCCTTGGGCGATCTTCGTCCGCCGCTGGGGGCCGATGCGTCCGGTAGGCGCGGGGCGCGTGGAGCGCGAAAATCTGTGGCAGCGACCCGTCTCCCCGGCGGAAGCGTTGTGGTTTCGCGGCCTGGTGCATCGCGCCTTCACCTCGTGGCCGCAAGGGCCGGTGGAAATGGCGTACATCCCGGAAGGACTGCGTCTCTATCTGCC
The DNA here is from genome assembly GCA_015486785.1 of Thermoflexales bacterium. Taxonomy (GTDB): domain Bacteria; phylum Chloroflexota; class Anaerolineae; order B4-G1; family SLSP01; genus S014-19. Next base: position 5,941 of record WFQZ01000088.1, on the reverse strand, counting down.
CGCGCCCGCGCCGCTGGAGTTGCCGCCGCCTCCGCCGGGCGCAGCGACGGAGCCGCTCACTGCGTCGGGGGATCGCATCTGCGAGCAGTGGCTCACCTGGCTGCAAGCGTCCCACGCCCGCCGACCGCTGCCACCCATCCCGCACCGCGTCTTCCTGGAGACGCTGGCCCTGGAGCAAGGGTGGATTCGGCGGAACGAGGCGGGCGCGTACCGGCCGGCCGCCGAGCCGACCGTGGCTTGGTTGCGCTCCTCGCCCTGGGAGCAGTGGAGCGCGTGGTTTCGCGCCTGGAGCGCGAGCACCCATTGGAACGAGCTGGCTCACGTCCCCACGTTGGATACGGCACCCCACGATCCTTGGCCCAACGAGCCGCAGCCCGCCAGGACGCGCTTCCTCGCCGCTCTGCGGCATTGTCAACCGGGCGCGTCTTACCATCTGGCGGATTTCACGGCCTACGTCCACGAGCACTTCACCGATTTCCTGCGTCCCGACGGTGACTACACCGCCTGGTCGCTCTACGTGACCGAGGCCAACCCGCCGCAGTTGCTGCGCGGCTTTGAATCTTGGCGCGCGGTAGAAGGAGCGTTGGTGCGTGCCTACCTGCTCGGCCCGCTGACGTGGCTGGGCGCGGTTGCCGTCTCGCCTCAGGGGGATTTTCGGCTCACGGAAGCCGGAGCGGCCTGGCTGGAACTGACCGCGCCCCTGGCCTGTCCCGCACCGCCGCGCCCGCACATTGAACCCACGGGCGAGGTCGTCGTCCCGCTGCGCCGCCGCTACGCCCGATTCCAACTGCACCGCGTGGCCCACCAGCTCGCCTGCGATGCCGCCGCGTGCCGCTACCGCCTGACCCCGGAATCGCTGGCGCGGGCCAAACGGCAGCGCATCACCCCGCAGCGCGTCCGCGCGTTTCTGGCAGAAATCACCGGCGAGCCGCTGCCTCCCTCCATCCTGGAGGCCGTCGCGTGAGCTTCCCCTAAAACTTCCAACCCAAGGAGGAATTATGTGGTACTTGTACGTTCTCCGTTGTCGCGGCAACACCTTCTACGCCGGCATCACCACCGACGTGGCCCGGCGGCTGCGCGAGCATCAAGCGGGCACCGGCGCACGCTACACCCGCGCCCATCTACCGGTCACGCTGGCCGCCGCGTGGCGCTTCCCCGACCAAAGCACCGCGCTGCGGGCCGAGGCAAAGTTCAAGTCACTGCCGCGCTACGCCAAAACGGCGTGGGTGGAAAATTGCTGGCCCTTTGAAAACGCCCCCTGCGACTTCTCCGCGCTGCACGATAGCGCGGTTCGGCACTTCTGCCCGCACTGCGGCGGGCGGCTGGCCACGCAGACCTTGGAAGGCCATCCGGTTGCCGTCTGCACCATCTGCGGCTGGATCGATTTCCGCAATCCCAAGCCGTGCGCCGGCGTGCTCTTGCTGCGGCAAGGGCGGGTGCTTTTAGCCCGCCGTGCCCGCGCTCCCCGCAAGGACTACTGGGACCTCCCCGGCGGCTTCCTGAACGATGGCGAAGCTCCTGCCGCGTGCGCCGTCCGCGAAGCCCGCGAAGAATTAGGGCTGGAGGTCACGCTGCGGACTTTCCTCGGTTTTTACATGGACGAATACACCTATCAGGACGAAACCTACTCCATCCTCAACATCTACTACCTGGTAGATGCCACGGGCGAGCCGCAAGCGGGCGATGACGCGGCGGAAGTGGGCTGGTTTCCCCTCGCCGACCCGCCGGAGTTGGCCTTCCCGCACGAACGGCGCGTCCTGCAAGACCTTCATCAACGGGTGACGGCGGAGGCGACCCTATGACCGCGATCCTGGAAGTACGCGAGCTGCGCAAAACATACCGCAAGGCCAAAAAGCCCACGTTGGAGCACCTGAGCTTTGAAGTGGAAGCCGGAAGCATCTACGCCTTTGTCGGGCCGAACGGCGCGGGCAAGACCACCACCATCCGCATCCTGGCGACCCTGCTCGGTTTTGAGCGCGGCGAGGTGCGCATCGGCGGCTACCGCGTGGACACGCATCCGCGCGACGTGCGGCGGCTGCTGGGCTACATCCCCGACGAGTTCGGCTTGTACAAGAAAATGCGCGTGTGGGAGTACCTGGAGTTCTTTGCCCAATGTTACGGCGTTCCGGCGGCCCAACATCGGCAGATGGTGGGCGATCTGTTGGACCTGGTGGGGTTGAGCAAACGCGCCGACGAAAGCCTGGCCGAACTTTCACGCGGCATGCGCCAACGGCTCAGCGTCGCCCGCGCCCTGGTACACGATCCGCAACTCATCGTGGCGGATGAACCGGCTGCCGGGCTTGATCCACGGGCGCGGGTTGAGCTGCGGGAAATCTTCCGCGTGCTGCAAGAGATGGGCAAGACCATCTTCCTATCCTCCCACGTCCTGCGCGAACTGGACGACATCGCTACGCACATCGGCATCCTGGAAGAAGGCCGCCTGGTCACCACGGGCACGGTGGACGAGATCCGCGCCCAACTGCAACCGCATCGCCGGATTCGGCTCACGCTGGCCGGGCCGGGCGATGACGCGCATGCGTGGCTGGAGCGTCACCCTCATGTGCTCGCCGTCGCGCCGGTTGAGGCCCCAGAAGAGGGCACTGCCGAGTTGCTCGTCTCGCTGCAAGGCGGGCAGGATGAAATCGTGAGCTTGCTGGCCGCGCTGGTCACGGCGCATCATCCGGTGCTGGCCTACGTTGAAGAAAAAGAGACCCTGGAAAGCCTCTTCTTGAACCTGACGCACCAGACGTGACCTTCGCCCTGTACATCCACGTTCCCTTTTGCCTGCGCCGCTGCACCTACTGCGACTTCAACACCTACGCCGGATTGCTCTCCTTGCGTCCGGCCTACGTGCAAGCTCTGCTGGGGGAATTGACGCTGCGGGCGGCGCAGTTCCCCGCCCCGGCCACGAGCGTGTACTTCGGGGGCGGGACGCCCTCCCTGCTGCCGGCGGCGGACGTGCGTCGTCTCCTGGACGCCGTCCGTGACCGCCAGCTCCTGGCGGACGGCGCGGAAATCACGCTGGAGGCCAATCCCGGCACTGTGGACTTGGCGGCCCTGCGCGGGTTGCGTCAAGCCGGCGTGAATCGCTTGAGCTTCGGCGTGCAATCGGCACAGGATGCGGAATTGCGCATGCTGGGGCGCATCCACACGTGGGACGAAGCGGTGCAGGCCGTGCGTCAGGCCCGCCGCGCCGGATTCACGAACTTGAGCTTGGATTTGATCTTCGGCTTGCCGGGGCAGACGCTCGCCGCGTGGCAGGACACGCTCAACCGCACCTTGGACTTGGCCCCGGCGCATCTCTCGCTCTACGCCCTGAGCGTGGAGGAGGGGACGCCGCTGGCAGCCTCCATCGCCGAGGGCACGCTCCCCGCGCCCGACCCGGATTTGGCCGCTGCGATGTACGAACTCGCCGGCGACGCGCTGCACCGCGCCGGATTCTGGCAGTACGAAATCTCCAACTGGGCACGAGGTCACACCGCCGCCCCGGAGATTTGGGCACTGCCGCCGGGAGGCCTCAGCGAGAACATCGGCCCCGTCAGCCGCCACAACCTCAGCTACTGGCGCAATACGCCGTGGCTGGGCCTGGGAGCGGGAGCGCACTCCTGGTTGGCGGGCCGCCGTCACGCCAACGTCCTGCATCCGCGAGATTACATCCGCTTGGTGCAGGCGGGCGAGTTGCCGGAAGCCACCGCCGAGGCGATCTCCCGGCGGCTGGAGCAGGGCGAAACGATGATGATGGGGCTGCGGCTGGCCGAAGGGGTCGGCGCGGCGCGATTTCAGGCCCGCTTTGGCGTCTCGCTCGCGGCGGTCTACGGGGCGACGCTCCGCCGCTGGCAGGACTGGGGCTTGCTGCACTGGGACGGGGATCGCGCCCGCCTCACGGCGCGGGGGCGGCTGCTGGGCAATCAAGTCTTCGGCGCGTTTTTGCCCGATGACGAGGCATGAAAAAACCGCCGACCCATTTGAGTCGGCGGTTTGTCACTCGTCGTTTTGCGTTAATTGCGCGGCATCATCCGCCGTTTGTAGCGATAGATGATCCGCCCACGGGTCAGATCGTAAGGAGAAAGCTCCACCCGCACGCGGTCGCCCAGCAGGATGCGGATGTAGTATCGCCGCATTTTCCCGGATAGGTATGCCAGGATGTCATGCCCGGTGTCAAGATGAACGCGGAATTGCGCTCCCGGCAAGGCCTCTGTGATCTCACCTTCCACAACGATCTTTTCTTCTTTGCCCCCCATCCGGTACCTCTCCTTTACGCTTCGGCAGATTCTTCTTGCGGCGTTTCAACTTCGGCTGCTGGCTCAGCTTCGGCCTCTGGCTCGGCTTCTGGCTGCTCCGGTTCGGCAGTGGGAGCTTCTTCACTCACTGCTTCCGCTTCCGCAACGGCCTCATCGGCAACCGGCTGATCTTCTTCTTCGGCAGCAGCTTCGGCTTCTTCTGCGGCGGCGGCTTGCTCGGCCTCTGCTTCGGCTTGCGCCTTGGCCACAACCCACTGTTCCCACTCATCGCGGCGGACTTGGCGGGCACTCAGCCCGATGCGCCGCCGATCCGGCTCCACGCGAATGACCTTCACCAAAATTGATTGCCCCGGCTCCAGTTCCTCGCGCTGTTCGGGATCGCCCAACTCGGAGTTGTGCAGCAATCCCTCTACCCCAGGCTCCAGCTCCACGAAGATGCCGAAGTCCACAATTTGGCTCACTTTGCCTTCAACCAGCGTGCCTTCCTTGTACTTTTCCGGGGCTTCTTCCCACGGATCGGGCGTGAGGGCTTTGATGCTCAGGGCGATGCGCTGATGCGCTTTGTCCACGCTCAGCACCTTGACTTTGACCCGCTGCCCAGGGTGGAAGACTTCTTCCGGTTTCTCGATGCGTCCCCACGAAAGCTCCGACACGTGGACCAAGCCATCGAGTCCTCCCAAGTTCACGAACAACCCAAAGTTGGTGATCTGGCTGATTCGTCCCCGACGCACCTGGCCGGGTTCCAAATCCTCCAAGAGCTTCTTGCGCCGCGCGGCTCGCCATTCTTTGGCAGCTTCCTGCTGCGAAAGGATCAACCGGCGACGGCGGCGGTTGACTTCAATGACCTTCAGCATGATGGTTTGCCCCACCATCGCGTGCAGTCGTCTTTGCCGCTCCGAGGCTTGCCGAATACGCTGGAAGCCGATCAGTTGCGACATCGGGATGAAGCCCCGCAGGTGGCCGAATTCCACCGTCAGCCCGCCACGGTTCGCATCAATGACTTTCGTCTCGTAGATGCTCTTTTCTTCCTTCATCTGCTCGGCTCGCAGCCAATCCTCTTGGCGTATCGCTTGCGCAATAGATAGCTCCACGTTCCCGTCGTTGTCGTGCAGACGGCTCACGTAGACGTACACCTCATCTCCCTCCTCAAAGTGCGGATCTTCCAGCTCCTTGAGGTCTTCTTGAGGGACGAATCCATCGCGTTTGGAAGCAATGTCTACTACCAAACCGTTGTCACTTACGCTCAGGATCGTCCCTTTGCGCAGTTCCCCGCGTCGAGGTTCACCAGCTATGTAAGTGTCGTTAAGTGCCTCCTCCATTGAAACAGGCTCACTAGGGATGACTTTCTCTTGTTCCACGTCGAACTCCTCTTCCACTTAGTTTTGCAAATACTTCCCAGCACTTGCAACTTGAGTGGTCTTCAAAATTTTCAGTATCTTATCATGGCGATAGATAATGTCAAACAAATCACGCCTTACTAAAATCTATCCGCAAGCGCGATCTTATTGCACCTGGGATACTTGTTGGCCGAAGCTCAGGAGAGCAGCCACTTCCGACTCGGAGCGGCCTTCCGCGTAGACCCGCAACACCGGCTCGGTGCCGGAAGGCCGAATGAGCAGCCAGGCCTCATCGGCCAGGACGTACTTCACTCCGTCCAGCGTGCTCACATCCACCACTTGCTGCCCGGCTAACTCCGTGGG
>WFQZ01000087.1 GCA_015486785.1 Thermoflexales bacterium | reverse complement strand
GTGCTCAGCGTCAAGAACTATGGCAGCGGCTATGGGATATCCGCCTACAGTGCAAACAACAATGGCGTGTATGCCTCTAGCGGCGCCGATGACCAGGCGGCCATTTCCGGCTACAACAGCAGTACGGGTGAGGGCATAAAGGGCACAAGCGTTGGCGGCGTCGGCGTATATGGCGGAAGTATCGGCGGCGTCGGTGTGGAGGCCAGCAGCACCAGCGTGTCTCTCAAAGCCACCGGCACCGGCATCATCCAGAGTTCCGCCCAATCCTACCTTTGGATCAGCGGCAATAACCTGGTCAAAGCCAACACGAGCGACACGACCACCTTTTCCCGTGACCTCTATGGCGGGTTCAAGGTCTACGGCGGTTCCGACTGGGCCAATCCCAAGGTGGTCGTGCTTCCGGTCACGATTCCGGGGCCGCTCTACGGGCAGGATGTCACGGTGACGAGACTCGATGTGTACTATACCAACTCGGCCGATCTCACCGGCATCTCGGCCACCTCGGTGCGGCGGCAAAATGGCGTCGGGACAGGGGATACCATCCTTTCCGATGGGACCGATTTGACCTGTACGGCAGGGAATCAGTGTGAGGAGCATTGGGGCCTGACCCAGAACAACACCATCAACGCTCAACAGGGCATTCTGTATATCGCTTTCGAGTTGATGTTCGCCAGCGACAGCGATTACGTCCAAATCGGCGGCGTGCGACTGACCCTGGAACACGACTAGGAGGCCGGAGATGAAACGAGCGACGATTCTCCTGGCTCTGGCGGGCCTCTTGCTGCTGAGCACCGTGGCCCTGGCGATGTCCTCCGGCAACTACGCCCTGGACTGGTTCACCCCGCTGACCGGCACCGGTGGGGCGGCCAGTTCGACCCACTACGCCGCCGACTTCACCGTCGGGCAAGCGGTCGCCGGAGATTTCACCGGCGGGAGCTACGGGGCCTGCCTGGGCTACTGGTGTGGAGCAGAGGCACAGCATCAAATCTACCTGCCGCTGATACTGCGTAACTCTGGCGCGTAGTTTTTAGGTGCGACGCACTTTGAAAGTGCGTCGCACCTCTCTGCGCCGCACCTCTCGAGAGAGGAGAACCCACCGATGGACACTTTACCTTTTGCCGACCTACATTTCCGCTACCCCTTCCGCCGCTACCAGCAGATGATCCTGGAGATCGCCGCGCGGCAGGAGGGGGACCGCAAGTACCACATCGTCGCGCCGCCCGGCTCCGGCAAGACCATCGTCGGGCTGGAGCTGATCCGCCGCTTCGGGCAGCCGGCCGTCGTCTTCGCCCCCACCACCACCATCCAACGGCAGTGGCGGGAGAAAGTGACTATGTTCCTCGACGAGGACGAAGCCCAGGACTGGCTGACCCAACACACCAGTTTGGACGCCTCCCATCTGGCCCCGCTGACCTTCCTCACTTACCAAGTGCTCTCCACCCCCGGCGAGCATCTGGCATTCGTCGAGCGGATCGCGCTGGACCGCTGGGCCGATGACCTCATCGCCGGCGGGCAGGCGGAGGACGAGGCAGCCGCCCGCCAGCGCATCGAGACGCTGCGCCAGGCCAACCCCAAGGAGTTCCGCCGCGCGGTCTCCAAACGCTATCGCCGCATCAAGCGGGAGTTCCTGCGGCGGGAGGACTTCGACGGGCAGCAGTTCCTCCACCCCAACGCCCGTGACCTGATCGAGCGCATCGTCGCCCAGGGCACGGGGACGCTCGTCCTCGACGAGTGCCATCACCTGCTCGACTACTGGGCCTTCATCCTGCGGGAGCTGATCAAGGCCCTGCCCGACGTGCGGGTCATCGGCCTGACCGCCACGCTCCCCGACCCGGAGAACAAGCAGGAGTACGAGAACTACCACGCCCTCCTCGGCGAGGTGGATTTCGAGGTGCCGACTCCGGCGGTGGTCAAGGAGGGAAACCTGGCTCCCTACCGCGACCTGGTCTACTTCTGCGAGCCGTCGCCCCGCGAGCACAATTACCTGAAGCACATTCAAGAGTACTTTGAGGCGGCGGTGAGGCGCATCACCGACCTACCCGCCTTCCGTGATTGGCTGCGCCGCACGCTGCTAGAGCGGCGCGGTGAGGACGGGGAGCAGCAGCCGTTCGAGGCCCTCTTCAACCGCGAGCCGCTCCTGTGCATCGCCGGGGTGAAGTTCCTCCTGTCCCAGGGCGTGGAGATTCCGCCGGACATCCCCCTGGTCGAGGAAATGTGGGAGCCGCTCCGCGCCGACGATTGGCTGGTGCTGCTGGAGACTTTCGCCCTGCGGGTGCTCAAGGTCAGCCCGGAGCGGGAATTGCAGGCCCTCTACCGCGACCTGCGGGACGTGCTGCTTCCTTTCGGCATCACCATCAGCGAGCGTGGCATCCGTCACCGGCGTTCCCCCGGCGACCTGGTGCTGGCCCTCTCCGAGTCGAAGGACGCGGCCACAGTCGCCATCCTGAAGGCCGAGTTGCAGGCGATGAAGGAGCGGCTGCGGGCGGTGGTGATCACCGACTACGAGCGCATGAGCGCACGCAGTCGCCGCCTCAAGGACGTGCTCGACCCGGACGCCGGTAGTGCGGTGCGCGTCTTCCGCCGCCTGATCGCCGACTCCGACACCAACACGCTGGACCCCATCCTGGTGACGGGCAAGGTCGTCCTGGCCGACGCGGACAACATCCCCCGGATGGAGGAGGGCATCCGCGCCTGGCAGGCGGAACATCAGGCCCAGTTCGCCTGGGAGTGGAAGGAGAGCGATGACCCGCGCATCGTGCAGTTGCTCGGCAGCGGGCGGGACTGGGGCTCGCGCACCTACGTCGCGCTGATTACCGCCCTGTTCGAGCGCGGAATCACCCGTTGCCTGGTGGGGACGCGGGGCATCTTCGGCGAGGGATGGGACGCGCTGACGCTCAACACGCTGATTGACCTTACCTCGGTGACGACCCGCACCGGCGTACAGCAGATTCGCGGGCGCGGGCTGCGACTCGACCCGTCCTGGCCGCGCAAGGTGGCCCACAACTGGGACGTGGTCTGTGTGAGCAAGAAATTTGACAAGGGGGACAGCGACCTGCGCCGTTTCGTCGCGCGGCACGCCCACACCTGGGGGATCATCGTCCGCCCCCGCATGAGCGACCTGAGCGACGCAGCGGACGCGGCGATGGGCGGGTTCGCGCCGGGGATGCCGCTCTCCGGGCGGATTGTGCGCGGCGTGGCCCACGTGGACTTGCAACTGGCGACCGACATCGCCTATCGCCCCTTCAAGCGCATCAACTACGACAAGTACACCAACCGCATGCTGCGCAGCGTCGGCTGGCGGGAGCGGGTCTACGACCTGTGGGGCGTGGGGCAGCCCTACTCCAACTTCGTCTACAGCGCGACGCAGCTCAAGGCCGCCGACCTCAAATTCCGCACCGTCTACACAGTCGAGGCGTCGCTGCGGGCGATGGTCTGGCGGCTGCTGGGGACGCTCCTCGGCACCGCCGCGATGGTGTGGTTCAACCTGCTGTACGCCATCCCCTGGTCGGATGAGGCATCGCTGCCCGCGCTGGGGCTGGTCTTTGCGGCGGCGAGCGCGGTCGCGGTGTTGGTGGCGGTGGCGATCAACGCGCGGGGAATCTGGCGCGTCTTCCGGCGGGCCTTCCTGGAGATGCCGGCCGACGCGGTGCTGCTGGACATCGGGCGGGCGTTGCTGGCCGCGCTGCGGGACGCCGGGCTGGTCAGCCGCAGCCTGGACGACAAGTACGTCCGCGTGGCGGAGACGGAGACCGGCGGCTACGAAGTCTTCCTGGACTACGCCTCGCCGGAGGATTCGGCCACCTTCGCCCGCGCCTACCGCGAGTTGCTGGGCCCGCTGGGGGACGCGCGGTACATCATCGCCCGCGACAGTACCAGCCTGCGCAACCCGCTCTACCGCCC
>WFQZ01000086.1 GCA_015486785.1 Thermoflexales bacterium | reverse complement strand
GAAAATCATGGATAGAATAATGGTGATAGAACCACCGATTACACTCTTGCTGGACAAGGGACAAGGAGACAGTCACCGCAGTGATTATCCTGACGCCAGCGTAACCAACTGCTTCGAAGCGGATACCTCGTCCTATAAGGAAACGTGACAAAACCTGCGTCTGGTCGGCAAGGCCATTCAGATGAGCTAGACATTCTGCCATTCTTGCTCAACTTGGCCTCGGTGTTTTGCCCCCAACCGTAGATGTTCAATTGCTCCCAGGCAACAAAGAGTCAACTGCACAAAGAGTATAGAGCGTCAATTGTTCTAGCAATTCGATGACCAAACTCCAGTAAGTGAACCGTATTTACTCTAATACGCCTGGTTGCATTATAGTGACGATCAATGCGAGCGTATCATTCTAGGGGTATTGATTCGGCACGAAAATAAAGTTTCACACCGATTTGCAAGGACAGGTACATATATAGTATACTCAGATTTGTATCCAGTGCAAATCCGCCATTCTTTTTATGACACAGCAAGTCGTGTAATCAGAAGCTGTATCGTCCCTGATATGAGCGCAAGGCGGTACGATATCTGAAGTAGGGGGGACACCACGGCCCCCGGCGTGCTGCCTCAGCACAACATCCAGGTCCAAAAGGCCGGGGATAATGGCCTGCGCGGTTCGGCCCGCAGGCCAAGCCCACACCGTCACCGACAGAGAGTCATAGAGCAAGGCGACGACGGTTAGTTCCTTCCCCCCGCTCTAGCTCGCGCTCCGTCAGCTAGAGCCACGCCGCCCCGCAGGGACAACACCGACGGGCATTCCTCCAGCAGCGGGTCGTCCCATTCTCCCGATTCCTCTTGGGGCTTCAGTGAGGGGCAATCCAGCACCGTGGGCGGGGACGATACAATCGATACAACGGGATGTCCCACGGTGAGACGAACAGCACAGCCGACGGCGTCACCAGTGGGGTGAGCAACACTCACACAGTCAATGCCAGCGATTCACTGGACGGCTCGACGGGCAACTCCATCGACTGAACAGGTCCCTGCGAACCTGGTAGAGAGTCTACCCAAGCGATTTGGCGTGTACTTTCAAGCCAAGTCCTAAGTCCTAACTATATCTGCCAAACAGTCGCCCACCGTCCCGGACAGATAACGCACGCCGAGGGCATGGCGCAACGCCTTCGAGAACCCCGCGCCGGAGCAATGTCCCGGTCTCACCCAGCGCAACGCGGGCAGCGAGGCGAGCGACGCCACGGTACGACGGATCACAGCGGGCGCGGCACTGCGCAAATGCAGCCCGCCGGCAATGCCAATGATCGGCGCCCGCCAATGTCTCCGGACGTGAGCAATGGTGTTCAGCAAGCCGGCGTGACAGCAGCCGCACACCAAGACCAACCCCGCCGACGTTTCCAGCACCAGCGAGAGATCATCCTGGTACGGATCGGGGCGATACGCTCCCCCCTCCCGCACAAAGTGATGGGAACTGCGTCCCTCCGGCTGAGGGCGTTCCGTGATGACCCCGCTGGTCCACACGCCGGGGAGCACCTCTTGCGGCTGATCGCTCAAGCGTAACGGATGCGGCGCTAGCTCCTCCCGACTCAGCGGCATGCCTCGGCTGAGCATCTCCCCGCTGCTGTTGGAGTAACGCGGGCGGAAGATGGTAGGATTGGCGTAGAGTGGAACTTCGGGACGCAACAGGGGCAAGACCGCCGGCAGCCCGCCGGTATGATCGTCGTGGGCGTGACTGAGCACCACCGCATCCGCCGTGGAGAGATCAACGCTCAGCTTGGCTGCATTGTGGAGCAGCACCGAGCCGCTGCTACCTGTATCAAAGAGCACCCGCCCTTGCGCCGTTGCGATCCAAAAAGCTACCCCGTGCTCGGCACGCAAGGGCGGCTCGGCCACATCGTCCACCAGCCAGATCAGCTTCACCCGTCCACCACCTTCCGGTTAAGCAAGCCGGTTATGAACCCCGTCACCTCGTACACAGATTCGGGTTTATCAGAGCCTTTGATTTGCACTTGCGGCCACTCCTTAACCCGCACCGCATGCTTGACCAGATCATAAGTGCGCTGGCTGATGAGAATCTTGTTGGGCGGCGCCAGCTCCTGAAGATCGTGCGCTTTATTCACCGTATGCCCCAGCACCGTGTAATTGACGATGTGCTGCGTTCCCACATTGCCGACGATAGCCTCGCCGGTAGCGATGCCAATCCCAAAAGCAATGCGCTGATCTGCCGGAAGTTGACGATGTACAGCGTGCGTATTCTTGAGAATGCGGATCGCGGTGCGGATGGCTTTCACGGCATGATCGGCTTGCGGAAGCGGCGCATTGAAAAAAGCCATCACCTCATCCCCCATAAACTTGTCCAACGTGCCTTCCTCACGCAACACCGCCTCCGCCGCCACGCTCAAGTAACGATTGATCACGCTCATCAAAGCCTCCGGCGGCATGCGCACGCTGAAAGACGTGAACCCTCGCAAATCCGCAAACAGCACCGTGATAACCTGTCGTCGTCCTCCGGGGCGCACACTTTCCGGCTGATTGAGGATGTGTTCAACGACCGGCGGGGCGACATAATGCTCAAAGAGCGCGCGAAGCTGCTTCTTCTCCCGCTCCCGCCGGGCTTCAATCTCGGCAAGCAAGCGCGTGTTCTCGATAGCGATAGCGGCATAATCGCTCAACATCCGCAGCAGTTGATAATCGTGCTGATCCAGCGGCTCACGGTTGCTCTTGTTGCTGATGATCAGCGAGCCGATCATCTTCCCCCGGAACTTTAACGGCGCACTCATCATCAAATCGTCGTGCATGGTGTAGAGTGTTTCTTCCTCACCGATGGTCTGAAAGGATTTGCCGTCCCGCCGCCGCTGCACCTGCGTAGGCAGGACACCTTCACTGCCCATCAGAATCAAACGGCCCTCCGTGGCCCCGGTCAAGTAGAGCGCAGCATCCACAATGCGTTCCAAAAGCTGCTCCCGCTCCTGCAAGGTGGTCACAGCTTTGCTGACGAGGTACAGGGTATCTAGCTCCTGCAATCGCTGGCGCAACTGCGCGTTGGCCTTCTGAAGCCGGAGTGAGGTCTTCTTTAGCTGGATAAAAAGCGCGTTACGTTCCTGCTCCGCCTGAGTCTGGTGCAGCGTGCGTTTGATCACCTCCAGCAAAGTTTCGATGTCAAACGGCTTGGGGACATAATCCCGCACTCCCAGGCGGAAAACCTCCACCGCGACCGACTCGGAGCCATACGATGTGGTGAGGATCACCGGAATAGAAACGTTGCGCTCCCGCAGAGCACGCAATACCTCAACCCCGTTCATCCTCGGCATCTCGTAATCCAGCAGGATCAGATCGGGGTAAACCGAGAGCGCCATTTCCAGCCCCTCTACCCCATCCTTGGCCGTACTGACCTTGAACCCTTCCGGTTCGAGGATGGAATGCTGGGTGAATTCGCGGATCTCCTCGTTGTCGTCAACGACCAAGATGTGCGTTTGCTGCAAAAGAGCCTCGTTCGCCATCATGCCTCACTCAAGGCCGCCAATCTACAACCGGAGTTTCTCCAGACGGCTTGCTCCACAACTGAACCAAGTCAATGCACACTTGAGCGGCCTTCGCCATATCTTGCAAACTCACCCACTCCAACGGCCCGTGGCAATTGTGCATCCCTACGAACAAGTTAGGCGTGGGGACGCCCTTAGCCGTCAGGCCGGAGCCGTCCGTTCCTCCGCGAATAGGCTGCACAATCGGCTCAATCCCAGAGCGGCGCAGCGCGGACAAGGCCAATTGCACCGGGCGCATGTCCTTTTCCAGCCAGTAGCGCATGTTGCGGTACTGCGGCGTGATCGTGCATTTCACCCTGGCGCGAGGCTCCGCCGCACGCAACGCGGCAGCAATCGCCTTGATCGTGTCACCGTGCGCTTGCAAGCCTTCCATTTCAAAGTCCCGCAAGATAAGCTGAATCTCCGCCTCCGCCGCCGAGCCATGCATCCTGTAGATGTGAATGAAGCCCTCCCGTCCCTCGGTCGTTTCAGGGGTCCGCGTGTAGGACGGCAGCATCGTGATGAACTTCGCGGCCAGCAACAGCGCGTTCACCAACTTTCCCTTGGCCGTACCGGGGTGCGTCGCCACACCGGTGATCGTCACCACCGCCTTATCGGCGGAGAAGGTCTCGTAGGTGACCTCTCCCACCGGGCCTCCGTCCAGCGTATACGCCACATCAGCCGCCAAATCCTCCGGCGTCAAGTAAGCCACGCCCTTGCCGATCTCCTCATCCGGCGTGAAGCACAGACGCACCTTGCCGTGCGGAATCTCCGGATGCCGGAGTAGATGCTCCGCCAGCGTCATCATCACCGCCACGCCGGATTTATCATCCGCCCCCAGCAGCGTTGAGCCGCTGGCGGTGATGATGTCCTCACCGATCTTGTCCTTCAAATCCGGATCGGTCTGCGGAGAGATCACGCGCGAAGGATCGTCAGGCAACACGATCTCGCCGCCGTCATAGGCACGATGCACAATCGGCTCCACATTCGTGCCGCTGAACGCCGGGGCCGTATCCACGTGGGACAAAAACGCCACCGTGGGCACAACTGTTTCCACCGTGGCGGGAATCGTCGCCAGCAGACAGGCATAATCGGTCAACTCCACCTCCTGCGCCCCCATCGCCTGTAGCTCACGCTCCAGCAGACGCAACAGATCGTATTGCTTGGCCGTGCTGGGGACCGAAGTGGAGGCTTCATCACTTTGCGTATCTATCCGCACATACCGCAAGAAACGGGCTTCCAGGGATTGCACCTCGGATGGATCGATCATAACGCTCCTTTACTTTTCGTTAAAAATGAGGGACGGTCGCAAATGCGGCAGCCAGACTCAAGAACATGCTCAGCAACAAAATGATGGTTAAGACTGTCATCCATTTTTGATATTTACCCTTCTTCTTCTCGCTCTTCTTCATCTTATCAACACCTCCATAAACTCAATGTATACTCGGTTGCATTATTATACACCGACGGCGCAAAAAACGCACCCCGCGTTTTGGGCATTCCATGGTACAACTACATCACCAAGTCCCCTTTAACACAATGAGACGATAGGAGGCCATGATGTCACCCCGTTATTCACGCACCCTAGGAATTGTGATGCTTTTGGTGTTGTTAAGCGCGGCCTGCAACTTGCCCCGCCCTCCGACAACGGCCACCCTAACGCCCACGCCGGCCCCGCCTTCGGCTACGCCATCGCCCACTGTGCCGCTCACGCCCTCGGCGACCCCGCTGCCGCTGCCGGCCCCGCGCATGCTGGAGCGAGTTCCGCCCCCGGATGCGCAGCAGCCCTTGGATGAACCGCTCAGGCTGACGTTTGACCAGCCGATGGATCGCCAAAGCCTGGAGCAATCCTTTCAGATCTCCCCGCCCGTCCAGGGGACTTTCACCTGGCGCGACCAACGTACCGTGCTCTTCCAGCCGGCCCGCTCCTTTGAGCGCGGCACCACTTACCACGTCACCATCCAGGCGGATGCCCGCAACGCAGAAGGAAGGCCGCTGCAAGAGCCGGTGTCCTTTGACTTCCAAACGCTGGGCTACATGAAGATCACCGCCGTACAGCCGCGCCCGCACACCACCGATCTAGCCCTTGATACGCCGGTCACGGTGATCTTCAACCGCCCCGTCGTGCCCCTCACCTCGCTGGAACAACAAGCCTCGTTGCCCCAACCGCTGATCTTTGATCCGCCCGTACAAGGCGAGGGCGAGTGGCTCAATACGGCGATGTACCGCTTCGTCCCGCAACCGGAATTCGCCCCGGCCACCACTTACACCGTACACATCCAGAGCGGCTTGACCGACGTTGACGGCAACATCCTGCCCCAAGATTACGTCTGGTCTTTTTCCACCCTGGGCCCGCAAGCCATCACCTGGAGTCCGCAAGGGTACTACGTGGGACTCACGCCCACCATCAGCGTCACCTTCAACCAATTGATGGATCACCCCAGCACCGAAGCCGCCTTCTCTATGCTGCGGGACGGCACGCCCATTTCCGGCACCTTCGGCTGGACTCCGGGACTGAGCGGGACAGAGACCTTGCGCTTTGACCCCACGGCCCCGCTCACCCCTTCCACCATCTACAAGATCGTGGTGCAAGAATCCGCCCTTTCCCGCAACCGCAACGTGAACCTACACGACCCGCAAACTTGGCGTTTCAGAACCTCCCCCTTGCCCGGCGTCCAGGGGAGCAAGCCCCACGACGGGCAGCACGAGGTCGACATCTACCAACCGGTGCTCATCACCTTCCAATCGCCGATGCAAACCACCGTATTCACCGGCCATTTGACGATCCGGCCCCGGCCCCTCAAAGTCTACACGTACTGGAGCAACAACGATACGCAAGTGCGGCTTTCCTTCCACAAACAACCTTCCACCACCTACCACATCACAGTGGATGGCGCGGCTCCTGATGCGTTTGGCCGTCCGCTGGGCGAACCGT
>WFQZ01000085.1 GCA_015486785.1 Thermoflexales bacterium | reverse complement strand
GGGGCGGCGTCCCCCGATGCCGTGCCTTATCAGCCGTTGCGCGAGGCTCTGTTGCCGCTGCTCACGCCGCTGCGCGTTTCTCAACTGGCGGCCTTGGTGGCGCCTCATTGGCTGCGGGTCGTTGCGCCGCTCCTGCCGCCTCTCGCCGCGCTGCCCGATTTGCCGGAGCTGCCCGCGCTGGAGCTGGAGCGCGAGTTGGAGCGGTTGTGGGAAGGGCTGGCGCAGTGCTTGAGCGGCTTGACTCGCTCCGCGCCGCTGCTGTTGGTTCTGGAAGACCTCCATTGGGCCGACGAGGCCACGCTATCTGCCTTGCACCATCTGGCCCCGCGCCTGCGCGAAGACCGTCTACTCATCTTGCTCACCTGCCGCAGCGCGGAGGCGCGTGAGCGGGCCGCGGTCTGGGAGACGCTGGACGCGCTGGATCGCGTGCGTCCGCTCCTGCGGGTGCATCTGCGCCCCTTTGATCCCGCCGAAACGATGGCCTTGCTGGAGCGGGCGTTGGGGGTTGGTCAGGAGGCGGCTGCTTTCGCGCGGCGGCTGTGGCCCGAAACCGGCGGCAATGCCTTGTTTTTGGTTGAGATGCTCAAATCGCTCCTGGAAGAGGGCACGCTATCCCGCCGCAGCGATGGCGTGTGGCGATTCCCGCCGCCTGACGCGCCTTTGCCGCACGTCACTTCGCTTCCTGCGCTCGTCAACGGGCGGTTGGCGCGACTTTCGCCCTCGGAGCGGGCGGTGTTGGAGCTGGCGGCGGTGTTGGGCGATGAGGCCGAGTTCTCCGTCCTTTCCTGTGCTCTGCGCGATCCTTCTGCCTTGCTGGGCACGTTGGAGAGCCTGGTTCGGCGGGGCTTTCTGGTCGAAGCGGCGGCCCGGTACCATTTTGAGCATAGCTTGGTGCAGCAGATCGTCTATCAGGCCATTGAACCTCAGCGGCGGAAGGAGCTGCACGTCTGCGCGGGCAACGTCCTGGAATCGCTGCACCCGGAACGAGTGGCGTCCCTTGCGCTGCACTTTTATCGGGGCGGTATGCGGCGCAAGGCTCTTCATTACACTATGCGCGCCGGGGCGCAGGCGCAGGCGGTCTACGATTACGAGGCGGCGTTGGCGCACTATCGGAGGGCGTTGACTTTGGTCGGGGACGATCTGACGGCTCGCTGGGAGGTGTCGGCGCGGCAAAGTGAATGTCTCGATGCGCTGGGCCGGTGGGAGGAGCAAGCGCGGGTACTGGCCGAGATGGCGCGTCTGGCGGAGCTGCTGGACGATCCGGCGCGGCGGGCTTTCGTGCTCCATCTGCGGGGCAAGCGGGAAAAAATGTGCGGTGATTTCTCTGAGTCGCTGAAGATGCTGGATGAATCGCTCCGCTTATCCCGTGAGCTGGGGGATCGCAAGCTGCTCGCTACGGTGCTGGCGGAAATCTCCGGTGTTTATTGGCTGCTGGGGGATGTGGAGCGCACTCGTGCTGTGTCGGAAGAATCGCTGGCCTTGTTCCGTGAGCTGGGCGATCTTGCCGGGGAGTTGGCGGCACGGGAGTCGCTGGCCAACTTGCACGTGGGGTTAAGCGGCGATTACGGGCGGGCGTTGCGGTATTTTGAGGATACGCGGCGCATTGCGCAGCGGCTTGGCAATCGGCGACGGGTGTCGCTCGCGCTGGGGAACATCGCCCTCACCCGCGCGTTGCTGGGGGATTACGAGGCGGCGCAGCCGGCACTGGCGCAGGCATTGGATTTCGTCATCCGGATTGGCGACCGTTATGCCGAGGGCGGGTTCTACGTTTTCCAGGCGATCATTCTGCGGGGGCGGGGCGAGTTTGAAAAGGCGCGGCAATCCGCCCTGCGGGCCAGGGAGATCACGCGGCAGATCGGCTACGTCAACTTTGAGATTCAGGCGTTGCGGTTGTTGGGGTTGTTGGCGGCGGATCGCGGCGAACTTCAGCAGGCCCGTGAGTGGTTCAAGGCCGGGCTGGTGATGGCGCGGGAGCGGCAGCAGAGGGTGGATTGGGCCGGGCTGTGCTCGCATCTGGCCGTAGTCCAGGCGCGCCTGGGGGAGCACGAAGCGGCGTTGCGCCTTTCGGAGCAAGCTCTGCGCTTGCTAGAGCGGGAACGCGGCATGGACGATTATTTGAAGACCGCTTGCTTTGAACGGGCGTGCATCCTCCGCGCGGCGCGGGGCGACCGTGCCGCCGCGCCGTTCCTGGTGCGGGCATACCGGCTCTTGATGGCACTCGCGGAGCGCATCAGTGACCCCGACTTGCGCCGTTCCTTCCTGGAAAAGGTGGCCGAGAACCAGGCCATTGTGACCGCCCATCGCCGGGGACGCTGCCCGGCCTTTGCGCGTTGGCAGCGCGTGCGTCTCCCCCGCGCCGCCGCGCCCACCGGTCGCCCCCTGCGCGAGGATGAGTATGTCGCGGTGACTTGGACCATCGTCCTGCCGCAAGATGAGGAGATCGGCGGCAAAGTGGCCTTGCGCCGCCATCGTCTGCTCCGCTTGCTGCGCGAGGCCGCCGCGCAAGCCGCCGCGCCCACCGTGCCCGACTTGGCCGAAGCATTGGGCGTGGGGCGGCGCACCATTGAGCGTGACCTGGCCGCCTTGCGGGCCGCCGGTCACGACGTGCGCACCCGTGGCGCCCGCCGCCTCTCGTAAGCCAACCTCAAATGCCGGTGATGCGCAGTCCGGCGGCGGGGACGTGGTAGCGGATGTTGATCCCGATGAGGACGGAGGTCATCGCTTCCACGGCCTTGCTGTTGACGAGCGGCCCGGCGTCAATGCCGCGCGTTCCCAGCGACTCGGCCAGTTGGATGGCGATGGCTTTGTCGGCTTTGCGCTTGCCGCACACCAGCACATCACACGCCACCGGTTGGGAGAGGTCTTCCAGGGCGTGCGCTCCTACGTTCTGGAAGGCGGCCACCACGCGCACCGTCTCGCCGAGGACGGTTTGGGCTTGCTCCGCCGCCGAGCCTTCGGGGGGGATGTAGACTCGCGCCACCTTGGGCGGGCGGAGCGCGACGGTGGTCACGATGAGCAGCTTGCCTTGCAGGGCCGGGCGGAGCGCGGTCAATAGGGCGTTCTGCGCGGCGTAAGGGACGGTGAGCACGGCGACTTCACCGGCCCGCGCGGCGTCTTCGTTGTGCATCCCGACGATCAGCGGGCGGCCCAGCCGCTCGTTGAGCCGCGCGGCGGTGCGCCGCGCCTTCTCCTCCTGCCGCGATCCGATGATCACCTCGTGTCCCGCTTGTGCCCAGCGGAGGGCTAAGCCGGGGCCTTCGTGCCCCGTGCCGCCTAGAATTGCGATTTTCATCGTTGTGCCTCCTGAGGTAGAGTTTCCAAGTAGCTTATCCACGCATCAAAGTGCGGACATTTCTCCCGAATGATGGTCAGCCCTATCTGCTTGGCGATGCGCGGCCCGTGCAGTGGCTTGCGGTAATTGGGCAGATGCCGGATAATCCGTGCCGCCGGGTGGGTATCCGGCCCATCGTTGATTTCTTCAGGGGGCAAGCGTGATACCTCTTCCGCTAAACGGGCGGCTTCTCGCCTGCGGTCCGGGAAGGCCGAGCCAAATTGTTCGGGTTGGGCGAACAACAGAGCTTCGAACTCGTGCAAGGTGAGGAAAGGGAGAAACCGTTGCTGATGGCCGATGTCCTGGCGAAAGGCGTGCTCCAGATGGGTCACTTTTTCGCGGGGCGAGCCTGCGCTTAGGTTTGGCATCCCTGGGAAGTCTTGGGGAAGGCCGTAGTAATCCAACATCGTGGTGATCAGCGCGGCACTGCTATCACCCACGAGCCTGAGTATCTCGCGCCTCACCTGGCGGCGGTAGGAGACGATGCCGCCCTTGAAAGTCCGCCCGTCTCTGGTGCGCTTGGTGCGGGCCAATACGGGGATCAAATAAATGCTTTTTGCCCCCAGAAAAGGCCCCAAGACGACGTTCACAAAGGTTTCCTCTGTTTGCCCTTCGACAAATACGAGCACTTTGGTC
>WFQZ01000084.1 GCA_015486785.1 Thermoflexales bacterium | reverse complement strand
CGCGGATGGCAGTTGCTCAAGCAACGCAGCTTCCTCGCCTTCTGCCTGACGGCGGGCTTGTGGAACTTCGGCGTGCAGATCGCCAGCCCTTTCTTCACCGTCTACCTGGTGGATCAAGTTCACGTCTCTTCAACCGTGGTCGCCATCGTGGCCGCGATCTCCAGCCTCGCCGCGCTCCCCGGCCAACGGATCTTCGGCTCGCTGAACGATCATCGCGGTGCCCGCTGGGTGCAGCGCATCACCGGCTTGATCATCCCGCTGGTGCCCGCCGTGTGGGGATTCATCACGCAGCCGTGGCAAGCCTACACGGTGGAAGCGATCAGCGCGTTCGTGTGGGCCGGATACAATCTGGCCGCCTTCAATCTGCTGCTGGAAATGACCCCGGCCACAGGCCGCCCGACAGCCGTGGCCGTTTACCGCGCCTTGAGCGGCATCGGGATGACGCTGGGCGCGGCGGTGGGCGGCTGGATCGCCCAGCAGTACGGCTATCGTCCGGTATTCCTGCTTTCCGCCGCCGGCAGATTGCTCGCAGCGGTAGCTTTTTCGCTGGTGGTAGCGCAGGCCATCACGTGGCCCCGCCGCCTGCGTTTCAAATTTCGGCGGCCACCCCGCCGCTATGAGGAGGTTGACTCTATGACCACGCGCATCATCTTATCGCGCCACGGACGCACGATTTGGAATCACGAAGGCCGTTTCCGGGGGCAAGCCGATCCGCCCCTGGACGAGGTCGGCTTGCAGCAGGCGGAAGCAGCCGCCCGCGCCATCCTCGCCCGCTGGCGACCGGAGGCAGTGTATTGCAGCCCCTTGCGCCGCGCCCGTCAGACGGCGGAGGCGGTGGCCAAGCCCCTGGGGCTGACGGTGCGCCCGCTGAGCGGTCTGCTGGACATCGGCTACGGCGAATGGGCCGGCTTGACGCTGGACGAAGTGCGTGCCCGATGGCCCGACGCCCTGGACAAATGGCTGCACCATCCCGCCGCAGCCCGCATCCCCGGCGGCGAGACGCTGGACGAAGTGCGGCAGCGGGGCGTGGAAACCCTGCGGGAGATCGCGCAACTGCACCAAGGACAAACGGTCGTCGCCGTCGGGCACACGGTCATCAACCGCCTGATCCTGCTGGGCATCCTGGAGATTGATACCAAACACTTTTGGCATTTGGGGCAAGACGTGGCCGCCATCAACGTGCTGACTTACAAAAATGGCGCGTTCACCTTGCTCAAGCTCAACGATACGCATCACTTGGAAGAAACAGGAGGCTAACAATGGAGCGTAAAATTCGCGTGTTAATTGCAAAACCGGGGCTGGATGGTCATGATCGCGGCGCGAAAGTCGTCGCGCGGGCCTTGCGGGACGCCGGCATGGAAGTCATCTACACCGGCTTGCGGCAGACGCCGCCCATGATCGCCGAGGCGGCCTTGCAAGAGGATGTGGACGTAGTGGGACTCTCGATCCTTTCGGGAGCGCACATGGCCTTAGTGCCCCGGGTGTTGGAGGAAATGCGCCGGCGCGGCCTGGACGATGTGGCCTTGTTCGTCGGGGGCATCATTCCGCCGGATGATGTCGCGCCGCTCAAGGAGATGGGCGTGCGTGAAGTCTTCGGCCCCGGCACAAACACGCACGATGTCGTGACCTTCATCCGGCAAGCGGTCGATGAACCAACGGCGTAACCTTGACGGAGCGCGTCTGGCGCAAGAGGCGCGGCAAGGGAATCGGCGGGCCTTGGCCCGCTTGCTTTCCCTGGTGGAAAACGGCGCGCCCGCCGGGCTGATCGCGCTCTCGGAACTGTTCCCCTACACCGGGCAGGCGCACATCATCGGCATCACCGGATCGCCGGGCGCGGGCAAAAGCTCCCTGCTCAACCGCCTGGCGCACGCCTTCCGGCAGAGCGGGACGCGGGTCGCCATCGTCGCGGTGGACCCCACCAGCCCCTTCTCCGGCGGCGCGTTGCTGGGAGACCGCCTGCGGATGCGCACCCTGATCAACGATGACGGCATCTTCATCCGCAGCATGGCCTCGCGCGGACACCCCGGCGGCATCGCCCGCGCCACCCACGACGCGGTAATGCTCCTGGACGCGGTCGGCTATCCCGTGATCCTCGTGGAGACGGTCGGCGCGGGGCAAGCGCAAGTGGATGTGGCCCGCGTAGCGCACACAGTGGTGCTGGTGGAAGCGCCCGGCATGGGCGACGACATTCAAGCCCTCAAAGCCGGGCTGATGGAGATCGCCGACATCATCGTGGTCAACAAGGCCGACCGTCCCGACGCCCGCCAGACGATGCGCATGCTCCAAAGTGTGCGCCACGGCGGCCCATCCGGCCATCACGGCCCCGGCGGCGACGCCCCCGCGCCTCCCGCCGACGCGGACGCCTGGGAAGTCCCCATCCTGCTGACCAGTGCGCTGGAAGAGCGCGGCATCGCCGAACTGCAAGCGGCCATCCTGGCGCATCGGCAGTACCTGAGCGCGAGCGGTCAATGGGCCGCGCGACTGGCTCAGCACGCCCGCGCGGAGGTGGAGTTGTGGTTGCGGCGGCACTTCGAAGCCCTGCAGACCGCGCATCTGCCGCCGGAACGATGGGAATCAGCCGTGGATGCCGTCGCCGCCCGCCAAGCCGCCCCGGCAGCCGTAGCGCAAAATTTGCTGGAGGAACTGTTGGCCTCCATCTGTCACCGGAGGAGAGGAGAATGTTGAAATTGTGGCTTGTACGTCATGGTCAATCTGTCTGGAACGCCCAAAAGCGCATCCAGGGCGTGGCCGACCCGGAATTGAGTGAGCACGGTCTGTGGCAAGTGCAGCGTTTGGCGCAGCGCATGCGCGACGTGCCCTTGGATGCGCTCTGCGTCAGCCCGCAGCGGCGGGCCAGGCAAACAGCCGAGGCCATCGCCGCGCTCAACGGCGCGCCGATACACATTGACGAGCGGCTCAAGGAGCACGGGATGGGAATGGCTACCGGCAAAACGTGGGAGGAAGTGCTCCAACAGTGGCCGCATCTGGAGCGCATCGCGCGGCGCGGGTTAGCAGTCTACCCGCACATCCCCGGCGCGGAGTCCCTGGACGAGCGACGCGCACGGGTGAGCGAGGTTTTCGCCGCCATTCAGGATCGCTATCCCGACGGCAGCGTGGCCGTGGTGGCCCACGGCGGCATCTTTCACACGTACATGAACATGCTGTTTCGGCTGGACCCAGGCACGCAGCAGGTCCCCTGGATTCGCTTTGGCAATGCCTCCCTCTCGCTCGTTGCGCTGAGCGATCTGGGCGAAGTCGTGATTCACTTCCTCAACAGCACGTGCCACTTGAAGCCTGAGGGCGCGTGAGCGATCCGTCCCTGCCTCCGCCCGCGCTGCTGGCGCAACAAGCGGCCTGGCTGGCGGCGGCTCGCTCGCGGGCCTTGCGGCGCATCGCCGTGGCGCGGCGCAAGCGCGTGCTGGATTTGGGGGCCGGGTACGGCGCGGTGACTCAAGAGCTGGTGCGCCGCGCTCGCGGCCCGGTCGTAGCCTTGGATCGTGCGCCCACCGCGCTGTGGGGCGGGGATTTCGGCAGCGCGGCGCGGGTTGTCGGGGAGGCGGAGCGCCTGCCGTTCCGGGATCGCTCGTTTGACCTGGTGTTCAGCCAGTTCACCTTGCTATGGCTGCCCTCGGCGCGACCGGTGCTCCGCGAAATCCACCGCCTGTTGGCCCCGGAGGGCGTGTTGCTGGCAATTGAGCCGGTCTACAGCGGGCTGATCGAAGCTCCAACGGCCATCGCCACCCGCGATTTGTGGCTATCCGCCCTACCCCGCGCCGGTGCCGATCCGGACGCGGGTTTGCACTTGCTCCCGCAGCTTGCCGAACTGGGATTTCACATCCACGTGGCCTTGCTGGAGACCTTGACCCGGCCATCTCCGGCGCGGTTTGCCTTCCTGCGGCAACTGCCGCTCACGGCGGAGGAACGACGCGCCTTGGACGAGGCCGAGCGTGCCGCGCAGCGGATCACGCAACCGTGGGGCCAAGTGGCTCACTTGCCGCTCTTCGTGATCACCGCGCGGCGGGAGCCTCATTCGTAACGCAGCGCGTCAATGGGGTTGAGCTTGGCCGCCCGCTGCGCCGGGTAGATGCCGAAGAACAGTCCCACCGCCGCCGAGAAGATCGTCGCCAGCATCACCGCGTTGGGCGTGATCACCGCGCGGAAGTCTTGGTCGCGCAGGAGAGCCGAAACGGCCAAGGCCCCGCCGCTCCCCAGCGCGATCCCCACCAGCCCGCCCACCAAGGAAAGCATCATCGCCTCAATGAGAAATTGCCACAAAATGTCGCGCCGCCGCGCCCCCACGGCCTTGCGCAACCCGATCTCGCGGGTGCGCTCGGTGACGGACACCAACATGATGTTCATAATCCCGATGCCGCCCACCAGCAGGCTGATCCCGGCAATCGCTCCCAGGAACACCGTCAGCACGCCGGTGATCTGCTCAAACGTCCCGATGAGGTCTGCTTGGCTGATGATGGAGAAATCATCGGGGTCGCCGGGCAGAATCCGATGTTGCTGCCGCAGAATCTGCGAAACTTCCTCAATCGCCGCATCCATGCGGTCATCGGAGGTGGCCTGCACGTAGACT
>WFQZ01000083.1 GCA_015486785.1 Thermoflexales bacterium | reverse complement strand
TTTCCACTTTGTGTTGGCGCAAGTAGATGTTGAGGTCGCGGCGGGTGAAGGGTGCCGATTCACGCACGGCCAGCGTGAAGGCGAACCAGGCCGGATCGGCTTTGGGACTCCATTGGGGCAGCACCAGGAACTCGCGGTAGCGGCTCAATCCTTCGTAGAGGATTTTGAAGTTGCGCTTGCGGGCGGCCACAAATGCGGGGAGTTTATCCAGTTGGGGCAGGCCGATGCTCGCTTGCACTTCCATCATCTTGAGGTTGTAGCCGATCTCGGTGAAGAGGTAGCGATGATCGTAGGGTTCGTTTAGCCCTGGGATTTCCCAATCGAACCGCCGTCTACATTCGCCCTCGGCGGGACTGTTGTGCTCGCACCAACAATCGCGCCCCCAGTCGCGGATGGTGTGGGCGATGCGGTAGAGTTGGAGCTTGTTAGTGCCCACCGCGCCGCCTTCGCCGGTGGTGATGTGGTGGGCGGGGTAGAAGCTGAAGGTGGATAGATCGCCGAACGAGCCGCAAGGTCGCCCGTCGTAGACGCTGCCCAGCGCGTCGCAGGTGTCTTCGATCACGTAGAGGTGATGGGCTTGCGCGAATTCCATCACTTTGTCCATTTCCACCGGATTGCCCAGGATGTGCGGGACGAAGATCGCGCGGCTGCGTTCGGAGAGTGCCGCGGCGAGCAAGTCCGGGTCAAGGTTGTAAGTCCCCAAGCGGGTATCCACGAAGACCGGCACCAGTTGGTTTTGCACGATGGGGGCCACGGTGGTAGGAAACGTCGCCGCCGGCGTGATGACTTCGTCGCCCGGCTTCAAGGGACGCTCCAGCCGCGAGGAGCAGAGCGTGGTCATAGCCACCAGGTTGGCCGAGGAGCCGGAATTGACCGCCAGCGTGCGGCGCACGCCCACGAAATCCGCCAGCCGCCCGGTGAACTCGGCCACGCGCGGCCCGTCGGTGAGCCAGAAATCCAGGACGGCTTCCACGGCGGATTGTAACTCTCGTTCATCGTAGACCCGTCCGCCGTAGTTGACGAATGTTTCGCCGGGGATGAACGGCGCGGGGCGATGGGCTTCCCGGTAGTACGCGGCAACTCTTTCAAGAATCTCGCGTCGCAGCGCGGCGGCGCGATCTGTTATCTGAGCCATAGTGCCTCCTCAATGGTAAGGTATCGTGCGCCATCTTACCACAACTCGCCGATCACGGGCATGGTAGAATGTTGACACTTGAGATTGAAGGAGGCAGCAATGAATCCCAGACAGCGCAAGCAAGTCCATTACTCAATCCCCTATTGGCTGGTGACGATCTTCATTGCCTGGGTTTTCCAGGCGTTGATTTTCGGCCCTTTGATTACCAACTTGTCCGAGGTGCCGTACAGCAAATTTCTGACCCAGTTGCGGGCCGGAGAGGTGAAGCAGGTCACGCTGGCCAAGGATCGCATCATCTACACGGTGCGCGGCGAGCAAAAGGACACGCTGGAGCATGCGTACAACGTCGTGCGGGTGGACGACCCGGATTTGATCCAGCGGCTCACCGATGCCGGCGTCACTTTTGCGGCGGAAGCTCCGACGAACTCAGTGCTCACCAACATCTTGGGCTGGCTGCTGCCGATGTTGCCGTTAGCGGCGTTGTGGTACTGGATGATGAAACGCATCGGCACGCCCGGCGCGGGGGTGATGGCGATTGGAAAGAGCCGCGCTCACGAAATCCAGGGCGAGTTGACCGGCGTCAAGTTTAGCGATGTGGGCGGGGCGGAAGAGGTCGAAGTGGAGCTGCGGGAGATCATTGAGTTCCTGAAGAACCCCGAAAAGTTCGTCCGGCTGGGCGCGAGGCTGCCCAAAGGGGTGTTGCTCGTCGGGCCGCCGGGCACGGGGAAGACGCTCTTGGCCAAGGCGACCGCCGGGGAGGCGGGGGTGCCGTTCTTTTCCATCAGCGGCTCGGACTTTGTGGAGATGTTCGTGGGCGTGGGCGCGGCCCGCGTGCGCGATTTGTTTGAGGAGGCGAAGCAGAAAGCTCCGTGCATTGTGTTCATTGATGAGATTGATGCCATCGGGCAAGCGCGGGCCTCCGTTGCCACGGTGGGCGGGCACAGTGAGCAAGAGCAGACGTTGAACCAGTTGCTCACCGAGATGGACGGCTTTGAACCCAACCAGGGCGTGGTGATTATGGCGGCTACGAACCGCCCGGAGGTGCTGGACAAAGCCTTGCTGCGTCCGGGGCGTTTTGATCGCCAGATTCAAGTGGTGCTGCCCACGGAGGCCGGGCGGCGGCAGATTCTGGACATCCACACACGCCACGTCCCGCTGGCGGACGATGTGGACTTGGAG
>WFQZ01000082.1 GCA_015486785.1 Thermoflexales bacterium | reverse complement strand
GGTTGAGATGGCGCGGCAGGAGGAGGCGTGGCCGGGGGCGTCTACGTTGAATTACTTGCTTTCGCAGCGCATCTTCCAGGTGGTGGACGACCGGAGCTTGATTTTGCCGCAGCCGATTCGGGATTTTGTCCATGCACGCCAGCCGGTGGATGTTCAGGCGGCGCGTCACTGGCGGGCGGCGCGTTTTTACCAGAAGCGCGGATATTTCATCGAGGCCGCGTGGCACTTGCTGATGGGCGGACAGCACCTCAAAGCGGCGGACTTGTTGTTGGGAAACGCGGAGACGTTGGTCGATGAGCTGGAGTTTGACGCTATGCGCGAGGCGCTGAGCGAATTTTCTCGGCATCAGTTGCCGCCGGAACGTTGGGGCGATGTGCAGATTCTCTTGGGCGATCTGTGGAGTCGGAACGGGGCGCGGAATGAGGCCCTTCAGGTGCTGGAGAGTGCGTTGCGCGTTGCGGCCAACGACGTTCAGCGGGGGCGGATTTATCTGCGTTTGGCCAAGCTCTTTGAGGATCACAACCGCCAGAGGGCACTCGATTACTACAATCGCGCCGACGAGTTGCTCGCGCCCGGTCACCCGGAGCGGGCTGACTTGCTCACGAATCGGGCTTGGCTCTACATCTATGATCGCGACTGGAGCCGCGCCGAGTCCGATCTGCTCACCGTGCTCTATGAGGTTGAGCAGCCACAAGCGGCGCGGGGGCATGTGACGCTCTGGCGTCGGCGGGCGGATGTCCATAACGCGCTGGCAAGTCTCTACCGTCAGCAGAAGGATTACGACCGCGCCATCGCGCACATTCAAAAGGCGATGGCTTTGCGGGAGGAGAACGGGGATAGCCGTGGCGTGGCCGAACTGCGCAGCAATCTGGGCTTGATCTACTCGCGCAAGGGCGACCTGCATCAAGCCGTTGCCGCATACCATGACGCCTACGAGACTTTTCGGATGCTGGGCAGCCGTGAGGCGATGGCCACCGTGGAAATGGATATCGGGATCGCCTATCACGTGGCGGAGCATTTACAAGAAGCTGTGTCGCGCTACCAAAAGAGCCTCGCCATTTTCCGGGAAATCGACTTGCCGCGCGGGCAATCGCAAGCTCATTACAATCTGGCCGAGGCTTTGACGGCCTTGGGTGAGGTGGAAGCTGCTTGCTATCACTGGGGCGAGGGCTATGAAATTAGCCAGCGGGCCGGGCTGGATGATGAACTCAAATGGTACGAGGCGTTGCGTACTGAGATCCCCGCCTTGGCGGAGTGTGCTTCTCAATCCCGCGACGAGTCTTTGGTGACCATTCCCCTCCCGGCAGCGATCCGGGGCGACTTGTCGCCGGACGAGTATCAGGCGTTGGAGCTTGTGCGCCAGGAGGGCAAAGTGACGACCAGCAGGCTGATGGAAGTGGCGCATATTTCACGCTCCACGGCCAAGCGGGTGCTGATGGGGCTTGTGGAGCGGGGCGTCCTATCGCGGCGCGGTCAAGGGCGGGGGATACATTACGTCTTACCGGCAAGCTCATAGAAAGCAACAAAGCCCGTCGGCTGACGGGCTTTGCGGGGAAACGGCACTATTGGATGTGCGTTACGGTGCGCCCGCTTTTCCACAGACCTTCCAGGTCGTAGTAGCTGCGGGTGTCCGGTTCAAACAGGTGGACGATGACGCCGTTATAGTCCAGCAGAATCCAGCCTGAGTCCGGGGTGCCTTCCAGGCTGTTGGGGAGCAAGCTCCATTCCGATTTTTTGAGTCCCTCGCGGATTGCGCTTTGCAGCGCGTCCAGGTGACGGCGGGATGTGCCGGAGCAGATGACGAAGTAGTCGGTGATGGTGGTGATGTCGTGCAGGTCTAGGACCAACACGTCTTCCCCTTGTTTATCCACGATGATCTCGGTGATGTAATGTGCTAATTCTAAACTGTCCACTAAGCCTCCTTTAAGTGGCTAATTTGTTTCTACGGTTGCTACCAGCAGTTTGATGGCGTTTTCTACGTCGGCCTCGTCCACCATTTCCGAGGGGCTATGCACGAAGCGGCTGGGGATGCTGAGGCAGCCGCTGGGGATGCCTTCCCGCACCAGTTGCATGGCCATCGCGTCGGTGGTGCCGCCCTGGAGCACTTCGAGTTGGTAGGGGACGTCGGCTTGCTGCGCCGCGTCAATGAGCATCTGGCGCACGGTTGGATGGGCGATCATGCCGCTGTCTTTCACTTTGACGGCGGGGCCTTTCCCCAACTCCACGGCCATCGGCAGAGCTTTGGGTGTGTCGCCCGTCAAGGTCACGTCCACGGAGATGGCGATGTCGGGGGCAATGCGGTAGGTGGAGGTTCGCGCTCCGGCCAGGGTGACTTCTTCCTGGGTGCTGAAGACGACGTACAGGTCATAGGCCGGGGCTTGGATTTGGCGCAGCATTTCAATGAGCACGTAGCAGCCGATGCGGTCGTCCATGGTCTTGCTGATCAGCCGCCCGTTTTGCTGCACCAGCGACCCGACGAACACGCCGGGATCGCCGACGGCGACCGGACAATCCTCGCGGCTCTTGGCGCCCACGTCAATGTAGAGGTGCTTGAGCTGCGGGGCCTGGCTGCGGTCTTCGCGCCGTTCCACGTAGATGGTGCCGATGAGTCCATTGGCAAATCGTACTCGTCCCCCGATGTGGTGGAGGGGATACAATCCCCCGATGTTGGTGAAGCGCAGAAAGCCTTTTTCTTCAATGTGTGTGACCATCAATCCGATCTCATCCATGTGCGCGGCCAGAAGCAGTTTCTTCGCTTGTGGCGCTGCGCTGCGCCGATGCACGACCAGGCTGCCCAGTCGGTCTACGTAGAGTTCGTCGCCTAGCGAGGCAACTTCCTCGCGGATCGCGGCGCGGATTTCCCCTTCGTAGCCCGAAGGGCCGAAGGTTTGGGTCAATTTCTCCAAAAGTTTTAGGTCCACGGTTGGCTCCTTTTTCTACTTGATTTTCAGGATGTCTGAAGGCAGCGTGCTCAGAACGGCCTGAATCAGGCGGATCGTGTTCTCCAGATCGTCCAGCTTGAGCAGCGAGACCGGGCTGTGAATGTAGCGGCAGGGGACGGAGATGGTGATGGAGGGAATGCCTACGCCCACACGATGAATCGCGCCGCTTTCGGTGCCGCTCACGCCCGGCTGCTTGATCTGGTAGGGAATGTGCATCTCTTGCGCGGTGCGGATGACATGCCGCAGCAGCGGCGGGTAGGTGACGTAGGAGCGATCTTTGACGGTGATGGCCGGGCCTTTGCCCAGCTCGGTGGTGGGGCTGACGTCTGACTCTTTCTTGGGCAGGTCGTCGGCCACGGTGCCTTCCAGCACGATGGCGAGGTCCGGGGAGATGGCGTAGGCGGCCACGCCGGCCCCGCGTAAGCCCACTTCCTCTTGCACGGTGAAGGCCCCGGTGACATCGCAGGGGAACGGATCTCCTTGCAGGAGTTCAGTGAGCACGGTGCAGCCGGCGCGATTGTCAAATGCTTTGCCGGAGCACATCCGCTCGACGGCGTGGAAACGGGTGGCGAAGATGATCGGGGTGCCTAGCGGGGCCAGCTTGCGGGCCTCTTCCTCGCTTTGTGCCCCAATGTCCACGGCCAAGTCCTCTATGTCGGGGGATTGTTCCCGCGATTTGTGGGAGGTGCGGTGGATTGCTTGCACGCCGATCACGCCGGGATGCTTTTTGCGTCCTACCAGCACGTGCAGCCCCGGCAGGATGCTGGGATCAATGCCGCCGATGGTGGCCACGCGCAAGTTCCCTTGGGTGTATCCCACCACCATCAAGCCGACTTCGTCCATGTGCGCCGAAACCATCACGTGCAGGTCGCGCTTGGTGCCGCGCTTGGTGAGGAGTAGATTCCCCAGCGCGTCAACGTAGGCTTGTTGCGCGTGCGCCTCCGTCCGCTCGCGGACGAGTTGGCGCACTTCCATCTCGCTCCCTGAGGGGCCAAAGGCGTTGGATAAAACTTCCAGGGTGTGTACCAGGTTTTCCATGAGTATATTCCTTAGTTTTCGTCAGTGGATGAGGGGGCGTCCCAGGTGGGGCGATATTCCGCAGTCAATTGGGTTACAAATGCCGCTAAGAGACGGGCGGCCCGCTCAATGTCATGCAAGTCCACTACCTCTATCGGCTGGTGCATGTAGCGGACCGGGATGGAGAGCAAGCCGGTGGGGATGCCTTCGCGGGCGACCTGGATGCCCCAAGCGTCGGTGCCGCTGGAACCGGGGGTCGGTTCAATTTGGAAGGGAATCTCTTCTTTTTCGGCTGCCTGGCGTAATCGCTCCACTACTTGGGGATGAAAGTTCGGCCCCAGGCCGATGGTCGGCCCTTTCCCCAGCGAGAACGTGCCGCGTTTGCTGTCGTTGTATTGTTGCCCAAAGGTCACGTCGAGGGCGACGGCTAGAGCGGGCGCTACGCCATACGCGCCGGTGATGGCCCCTTTTAGCCCGACTTCCTCTTGCACGGTGGCGACGGCGCAGAAATCCCAGGCGTGCTCCCGATGCCGCAGGGCCTCCAGGGCCAGCGTGACGGCGGCGACAGAGGCGCGATTGTCCATCGCTTTTCCGGCCACCAGGTGATTTTGCAGCTCGCGCATCTCTCCGCTCAGGGTGATGGCATCGCCTACTTGCACGATTTGTTTCAGGGACTCCTCCGGGAGTCCGGTATCCACGAACAGTTGTTCCCAGGGGACGGGCTTACCGCGTTCCTCCGCCGGACGGACGTGGGGCGGGCGGCTGGCGATGATGCCCGACAAGGGACGTTTCCCGTGTACGGTGACTTCTTGCCCTAACAGCACGCGGCGGTCTATCCCGCCGATGGCTTGGATGCGCAGGAAGCTCCGTTCTATGCCGGTCACGATGAGGGCGATCTCGTCCATGTGCGCGGCGGCCATAATCACCGGGCGCGGCTCCGGGCCTGAGCCATATTGATAGGCGATGAGGTTGCCCATCGCATCGCTGCGCACTGCATCACTCCAAGGCTCCCAGAGCGTGCGTATAATTTCACGAACCGAGCCTTCGTATCCTGAAGGCCCGGTTGCTTCGCTGAGCGTTTTGATGAGGTCTAAGGTTTCCATAAAAACTCCTCGTCCTGTAAGTTAGGATGTGATAACTACGGTTGCGGTGAGGGT
>WFQZ01000081.1 GCA_015486785.1 Thermoflexales bacterium | reverse complement strand
TAGCAACCCCAGGAGGATAGCCCCACCGAGAAACGGGAAATGTCTACGGCGACCCTACTCAGTTGAATCGGTCAGCCCGCCATACCGCCGCTCGCGCCGCCCAAACTCGACCAAGGCTTGATAAAGCTCCTTTTTGCCGAAATCGGGCCAGTACACCGGCGAGATGTAAAACTCCGCATAAGCACTCTGCCACAGCAAGAAATTACTGGTGCGGAATTCCCCGCTGGTGCGGATGATCAAATCCGGGTCCGGCAGGTCTGAAGTGTACAAATGCCGACTAATGAGGTCTGCGGTGATCTCCTCCGGCGGCACGCCCAAGGCCACAATCTCACGCACCGCCTTGACGATCTCCTGCCGCCCGCCGTAATTCAACGCCAGGTTGACGAGCAAGCCACTGTTATTGCGGGTCAACTCCTCCGCATCGTGGATCTTCCGCTGAAGTTCATCCGGCAAAGGCGACAAATCCCCAATGCACCTGATCTGCGCCCCGTTTTCGTGCAACTTCGCCACTTCCTTATCCAAACTCTCACCCAACAGTTGCATCAAGCCCTGCACCTCATGCTGAGGGCGTTTCCAGTTCTCGGTAGAAAATGCGTACAAGGTGACGATGGGGATACCGAACTCCGCCGCAGCCCGCAAGATGATGCGCAGGGCTTCCATACCGGCACGATGTCCGGCCAGCCGAGGTAAGTTCCGCTGACGCGCCCACCGCCCGTTGCCATCCATAATCATCCCAACGTGCGCCGGAATTCGCGCCAAGGACGGATACTCTGAACCGTCTTTCACATTTCCCATCACTCACCTCACAAACGATTAAGAGCTAGATTTCCATAATCTCCCGCTCTTTACGCTTGCCCATCTCATCAAGCTGCTCCGCGTAACGATCAATCAACTTCTGCAAGTCGTCCTGAGCGCGTTTGCGGTCATCTTCCGAAATGAGCTTCTCATTTTCATACTCGCGTAATTCCTGCAACATATCCCGGCGGATATTGCGCAAGGCCACCTTGCCCTCTTCCACCCGCCGCTTGATCACCTTGCTTAACTCCTTGCGGCGTTCCTCGGTCAGGCGAGGGATGGGAACACGCACGATCCGCCCGTCGTTCGCCGGATTAAGCCCCAAATCCGCTTGCAAGATGCCCTTCTCAATATCGCGGATCGTCGATGGGTCATAAGGACGAATGACCAGCAAGTGCGGCTCCGGCGCGGAAATGACCGCCAACTGCTTGAGCGGCGTGGGCACGCCGTAATACACCACCATCACCCGCTCCACCAGGGCCGGGGTCGCCCGACCGGTGCGCACGGTCTTAAAATCCTCTTCCATCGCCACAGCGGTTTTCTTCATCCGCTCTTCAGTTTCTTTAAGTAGGTCTTTGATCATCGCACCATCCTTTCACTTTGATATTTGGAAACCGGCCTCAGGAAAATTCCAGAGCACAAAATGAAATTCGCCGAGGGCCAGAAAATTGAGGGGTAAATCGAGTCGACCTTAAAGCCAACCAAGCCCTAACATTGTAATGTACATCGGGGCTTGGACAAGCACACTTACCACGCCGCGTCCGGGTCAATCCACGGCTCAACAGCGCGGCGATATTCAAAAATCTCCTCCGGCGCAAAGAACAGCGCGATCTCCCGCGCCGCCGATGCCGGGCTATCCGAGCCGTGGATCAAGTTGAAACGATTGGATAATCCCCAATCCCCACGGATCGTGCCGGGCGCAGCCTCTTTCGCGTTTGTCTTTCCCATCATCGCCCGCATCACGGAGATCGCCTGAGGGCCGATCACCACCATCGCCACCACCGGCCCACCGGTGATAAACTCCAGCAGCGGCTCATAAAACGGCTTGCCGCGATGTTCGCCGTAATGCCGCTCGGCCAGCTCGCGGGAGACACGCATCATCTTCATCCCCGCAATGCGCAGCCCCTTGCGCTCAATGCGCCGCACCACTTCTCCGATCAATCCGCGCTGGACCACATCCGGCTTCAAAATGATTAACGTGCGTTCCAGTTCCACCCTGCTACCTCCATACCTGGTTTAGAGCAAATCCATCGCTCGGTTGTAAATTTCCAAAGCCTTATCAAGCAATCCATCCTTCATATAAGCATCTCCCAACGTGCGCAGCAGCATCGGATCGTTGGGCATAGCGGCCACATACCGCTGAAGGTCGCTCATCACCTCCGGCATCTTCTTCCCGGCACGGATCAACTTCCCGTAATGCGTCAACGATTCCTTTGACTCGCCAGCTTCCCACAGAGCGCGGGCCAACGTCAACCGCGCCGCGTGATCCGACCGTTTGCGCTTGAGGTACGCCCGCAATTCATCAATGCTGCCTTCCACCGGCGCCGGAGCGGCTTGACGCTTCGGCTTTGTAGTCCGTGCGGGCTTGCGCCTCGCCGCAGGCCGACGCGGCTTCGCCGGGGCGGGTTGTTCCGCAGGTTCAACCTCCGCCGCAGGAGGCTCAGGCTCACGGGCCGGAGGCTTGCGCTTCGCCGCAGGCCGACGCGGCTTCGCCGGTGCAGGCGGCTCCGCAGGTTCAACCTCCGTCGCAGGAGGCTCCGGCGCCGACGGCTCAGGCTGAGGCGGCTGCGCCTCTTGCGGCGGCAACTCCACCTCCCCTTGCACCTGGACAACCGACTCATCAAATGCGTGCCACCCGAAGAACGCCTCGGCGGGCGGCTGTTCCGGCTCCGGCTCAGCTTCCGGCGGCTCTTCACCACGCTCCGGAGTCACCTCCGGCAAGGCCGTTTCCCCGGCAAGCTGTACC
>WFQZ01000080.1 GCA_015486785.1 Thermoflexales bacterium | reverse complement strand
TGCGAGACGTGCGAGATGTAGGTCTCGTCCCCCTGCACGGTGACCTGTTGTCCGCCTTCCCTCAAGGTGATGGCCGGGTAGAGCGGATGTTTGGTGTGGCGCAGGAGCAGCTTCTCTTGGCCTGCGGGCAGGTTGAAGACCGCGCGGATGAATTTTTTCACCGGCTTTCGGGACAAGATGAACGCGCCAGGCAATAAGATCGCCCAGTAGGCAAGCAGTTTGAGGAAATCCAACAGCGCGGTTTGTTTCTGGAGCAGGCCGCGCAATTCCCACAATGCGGGCAGGATGATGGCTGCCAGCAGCAGGAGTTTGATCGCCGGCAGCGACCATCGGTGGATGGGGTGCAGCGGTACGTTGCGGTTGGGTCTACGGCTCCACATCTTCCGCTCCTTCTTCTTCCAAGGGCGTGGTGGAGACGCTGGCGCGAATGTAGTGCAAGGTTTCCATTACCTCGGAGGGTAGGGTGCGCTGTACGGCTTGATCGCCCAACATTTCTTCGACTAGTCCCACGAAGCGCATCGCGATCATATTGGCCGAAAGCCGTTCCGGGGTGATCTCCAGACCCTCAAATTGCTCGCTGACGCGCTTTAGTAAGCCGGTCCGGGCTTCCATGCGGGCGGCGTCCAGGAGACGCATCGCTTCGGCTTCACTTTTGCCCAGCGCCACGAGCGTTTCTTTGGCCCACTTCACGCGCCAGTTTTCGATGCGTGCGGTCAGTGCGACCGGGTCCACCGGCATCAGGTCTCCAAACCCCGCGCCGGTTATCTGGATGCCCAAGGGGGCGACGGCTTCTTGAAGGGCTTGGCGCCACTTTTTATTGATCTCCGAGCGCGGGGCGCGTTCTTCGTCGAATGGAGCGCACAGATCATCAAAGGTGTATTGCATCAGGATGTCATTCAATGTCTGCTTGCCCCGCAGGAGGGCCAGTTCGTCCCAGCGCAGTTTGAGCGATTCGGAATCCTCGCCCTCGCCCTCGGCGGCCTGGACGGTCTGCGCGTGGGTGGCTTTGAAGGCAGCCTCGCGGCGGTAGGGGAAGGTTTGTCCCAGCGCGGCTTGAGCTGCCCCGGCGTCCAGGCGGCAGGTGACCGAGAAGCCCACTTTGATTTCAATGCCGTCACGGGTGCGCGTGTGCAGGGTGTCGGCGTGGACTTGCGGGCGCAGGTCGAACACCTCGCGGACGACCTCCATCAGTCCGGTGAACGTCAGGCCGGGCGGCGAGACGTCGCGCACGTGGTAGCCGTTCCAGATGGCTACGGCGGAGGTCGGGTCGCTGAGCACGATCCCCGGCCCGGCGATGAAGCTGCGGCTCACGTCTCCCGGCACCCGCTCTTCAATTTCGCCGTGCTGGACGTAGTAGTAGGGATAGTTCCGCCCCAGGGTGAAGGTGAGCACGCTTTTGACGGTCTGGAGTTGCTGCCAAGCGGTGCTCGTGGGCAGAGTCCGCTGTGCGGCCTTCAAGAAGGAGAGCCAGTATGCGGCGACGACGGGCACGGTGAGCGTGAGTACGCCGCGCCAGCCGTTCAGCAAGTGCCCCGTCAGGAAGACGGCCACGAAGCCCACCCACAGCAGGGCGAGGACTTTCGCGCCTTGCCGTCGGGAAAGGACTGCTCCGACGACGTACCAGGCCAGCCCGCCGCCTAAGATCATCAGTGCCAGGGTGATGGTGTCGCCCAGGAAGAGACCCATGCCGAGCAGGATCACGAATCCAAACCCGTTGAGCAGTCCCAATAGTATCACGCCCCAGACACCTTCCACCAGGTAGCCGAGCATCATGCCTACGCTAACGTCGAGCAGCGCGGCAATGAGCAGGGACTTGACCAGCGGCGAGATGTCCATAGCGCGAGTTATGACGAATCTTCGGAGTTGTGCTCCGGTTCGTGCGTGGCGTGATGCCGTCGCAGCCAAGCGACCCCCAGCATCAGCGCGGCCAGTGTCCCGCCGGAGAGACCTATGCCCAAGCCGGTGTTGGGGAGTTCCAGTGCGTGGCTCGTCGGGCGTGCGGCGTGACCCGGATCGCGGGTGGGG
>WFQZ01000079.1 GCA_015486785.1 Thermoflexales bacterium | reverse complement strand
TTTCAACCCCGGACTATTTTCAAAAAGGTGTATCATTCGTCAAACTAAAAAATGACGTTTGACAGGAAGAAGATTTATCGTTACAATGGGCGTGTTGTGTGAATCACCCACAACGAATCCAGCCGCAGGAGGTGCTGTAGGAAAGATACGGACAAATGGAACGGCCCAGTAGTGAATCTATCAGCTAGTTTATCTTTAAGGAGGAACATTATGCGTACCCGAAATCTTTTGGTGTTGGTTCTCGTAGGCGCGATGCTCGCGCTTTCAGCCTGTGGCGGTGGCGGCAGCAAGACGCTCAAAGTCGCAATCTTAGCCCCGTTGAGCGGTAACGTGGCGACCTTCGGCCAATCCACCCGTGACGGCGCGACGTTGGCCATTGAGGAATGGAATGCCAAGGGCGGCGTCCTGGGCAAGCAAATCCAGCCGGTCGTGGAAGACAGCCAATGTAACGCCGAGGCCGCGGTGAGTGCCGCGAACAAAGTCATCGACCAAGATGGCGTGAAGTTCATCATCGGTGAGGTTTGCTCCAGTGCCTCAATCCCGATCTCTGAAGTGGCGATGGCTAAGGGCGTGTTGCAGATCAGCCCCACCTCCACCAACCCCAGCGTAACGGTCGGCGAGGACGGCAAGACCAAGAGCTTGATCTTCCGCGCTTGTTTCATTGACCCGTTCCAAGGACAGGTGGCAGCCAAGTTCGCCTTGGAAGACCTGAAGGCGAAGACCGCCGCAGTGCTGTTGGACCAGGGGAACGACTACGTGCGCGGTCTGGCGGAATTCTTCCGTGACTCATTCGAGGCCGGCGGCGGCAAAGTCGTGGTCTGGGAGACCTACACCGGCGAGGATAACGACTTCTCCGCGATCCTCTCCAAGGTGAAGGATGCGAATCCCGACATCCTCTACGTCCCCGACTACTACTCCAAAGTGAACCTGATCGCCGCGCAAGCCCGCGAGAAGGGCATCACCGCGACGATGATGGGCGGCGACGGCTGGGACTCAGAGGACCTGGATCGCACCGTGACCGACGGCGCGTACTTCACCAACCACTACTCCGGCGACGACCCGCGCCCGATAGTGCAAGATTG
Source organism: Thermoflexales bacterium (assembly GCA_015486785.1). Lineage (GTDB taxonomy): Bacteria > Chloroflexota > Anaerolineae > B4-G1 > SLSP01 > S014-19. The sequence continues at coordinate 7,283 of WFQZ01000079.1, read as the reverse complement.
GATCAAGAAGTACAAGGATAAGTACGGCTCCGAGCCAGACGCGCTGGCGACCCTGGCTTACGATGCAGCGAACATCCTGTTCACGGCGATGGAGAAAGCCGGCACGGACGATCCGGCCAAGGTGGCGGCAGCGATGGAAGGCATGGAGTTTGACGTGGTCTCCGGCCACATCACCTACGACTCCAAGCACAACCCTGTCAAGCCCGCCGTGATCCTCCAGATCAAGGACGGCGAGATCCATTTCGTGAAGACGATTGCGCCGTAGTATGATGCCGATCCCTGCCTGAGCAGGGAATAAAGAAGGGACTAGGGTCATACAAACTCTAGTCCCTCTGTTTTATCACAGGGGAGGAAATTTAATGGTGGCGACACAAACACATAAGGAGCAAATCAGAGAAGCCCCCATTCAACGCCGGGACGGGATGATTCTCAACCAACTCAGCCAAGGGCTATTTGCGCTCTTTGGGTTGATTGTGGTGTACATCCTGGGCCGCGCGTTGTTTGAGAACCCAGGGCTGTTTATGCAACAAGTCCTCAACGGATTAGAACTAGGTTTCATTTACGCGCTTATCGCGTTAGGCTACACCATGATCTACGGGATCGTGAAGTTGATTAACTTTGCCCACGGGGATGTATTCATGGTAGGCTCGTTTGCGAGCTTTTATGCCATCTCCATCCTTGACTTACATCGCTGGCCGGCGTGGATTTGGCCGGGGATGTCGTCTACCCTGGTGATGATCATTGGAACGATCACGATCATTTTGATCTCCATGTTCGTTTCCGGGTTGTTGGCGGTGGTAATGGAGCGTTTCGCCTACCGCCCCTTGCGGAATAAGCCACGGATCGCAGCTTTGATCACCGCCATCGGCGTCTCGTTCTTCCTGGAGTACTTCGGGGCGTTGCCTTTCGTGTTCACCAACAACTACATCACCTACGACCGCCCCTTTGATGTGACGGTCTACAGCGCGGGGGAAATTTCCCCGGTGGTGATCGGCGTAATGTGGGGTCTGCTGGTGATCTCGTTGGTGGCTTACTTCATGCTACGCACCCAAGCCAAGAGCGGAGATATGAAGGCCCAGGCATGGCTACGCCATCCGCTGCTGCAATTCGGTTGGCTGTTCGGCGGATTCTTCGCCTTCGTGCTGACGCTGGCCGGCATTCACCTAGAAAGCGGCGGCAAGGTGTGGGATCTCTCCGTGTCTAACGTCACGCTGGTGATTATGGGAGCTTCGATCTTGTTGCAAGTGTTGCTCCAGTTCGTAGTCACCCAAACACAGTTGGGCAAGGCAATGCGGGCCGCAGCTTACGATAAAGATGCGGCTCGTTTGATGGGGATCAATGTGGACCTGGTGATCGCCTCGACGTTCGCGCTGGGCGGCGGACTGGCCGGAGCAGCCGGTGTGCTTTACGCCACCGCGTTCAAGCAGGTGTATTACTTGATGGGGATCATCCCCGGCCTCAAAGCCTTCGTGGCCGCAGTGATCGGAGGCATCGGCAGCATCCCAGGCGCATTCCTGGGAGCGTTGATTATGGGACAGACTGAGGTGCTTTCCGCAGGCTTCATTTCGACGCCGATGCGGGATGCCATCTCATTCTCCCTGCTGATCATTGTATTGTTAGTCTGGCCACAAGGCATCTTCGGCGAGCCGCCGGGCGAGAAAGTGTAGGAGAGAGTATGATGCTTCAGAAACTACGTAAACCAGGATTTTACTTTCTAGGAATTAGCCTGCTCATTTACATCGTCATTCAGGTACCCTTGAGCCTGGGGCTGCTGAATAACTACTGGCGCGGGATCATCTTCTGGGGTGCCGCGATCACGATGGTGACTCTGGGACTCAACTTGATCTACGGGTTCAATGGGCAATTCTCGTTGGGACAATACGGCTTCTACGCCATCGGAGCTTACGCCTCGGCGGATGTGACCTATCGGTGGCTGCACGGCGACACATCGGGGTTGCTCGTGGTGCTGTTTGGGTCGCTGCTCTCGCTCTTGTTCTACGCTCTCGTGGCGGCCTTCCTGCGGCGATTCTACCGCGTCTCCGCGCTGACCCAGTTCACCTACTACACGCTGGTGACGATCTTCGCGTTTTGGCTGACCGTGCAATACCTGGTGCCCCTCCTGGGCCCGGGGACGTTGAGCCTGCTGCAAGCCTTACCCGAAGCAGTTTCGCGCCAGATCGTGTTCTTCGTCGCCCTGGCCGGGGGCGCAGCAATGGCCGGGATCTCCAGCTTTCTTTTCGGCATTCCGGTGCTGGAGCTGGGGTCGGACTATTTCGGGATCGCCACCCTGGGATTCACGATCATCATCAAAGTGCTGCTGGATAACACCGACACGATCCTGCCCTTCCCCGAAATGAAGGGCGCACGCGGTATGATCGGCATCCCGCAATGGACCACCTGGACGTGGGTCTTCCTCTCGTTCATGTTCGTGGTGATCGTTATGCGCAACCTGCTCCATTCGAGCGTGGGGCGCACCATCCTGGCCGTGCGCGAAGACGAACGGGCCGCGGAGTTGGTAGGCATTGACGTAGCCAGTGCCAAGATTCTGGCCTTCGTTGTGGGGAGCATCTTCGCCGGACTGGCGGGCGGCATCCGCGCCCACGACCTGGCGTTCCTGCACCCGCAATCGTTCAACTTCGTGCAATCCTTCAACCCGCTGATCATCGTCGTGTTGGGCGGATTGGGCAGCATGACCGGCACGATCCTCACCGGCTTCTTGTGGATTTTCCTGCTGGAAGGATTCCTGCGGCTGTACCTACCCCCCGGCTTTGAGACATGGCGGCTGGTAGTCTACCCGCTGATCCTGTTGCTGATGATGCTCCTGCGCCCCGAAGGGCTGTTCGGACAATACGAAGTGCCCTTCTTGCGCCAGACGTTCCCCTCACTGCGTAAAAGCGTCCAAGCAGAAGAAGAACCGCTCAAGGAGGTGGCAGCATGAAAGGGCGACCTGAAGGATTACCCCCGGAAGTAGAGCAACGCCCCATCGTCTTGGAAGTGGAAAACCTAACCCACTTCTTCGGCAATCTGCGGGCCGTGCATAACTTCAACTTGACCTTGCGCCACGGGGAATTGGCCGGGCTGATCGGCCCCAACGGGGCGGGGAAAACGACCGTCTTCAACCTGATCACCGGCGTGTACTTCCCCACCGAGGGCGACATCCGCTTCCGTGGCGTGAGCTTGCTGGGCACGCGCTCCCACGAGATCATCCAAATGGGCATTGCCCGCACCTTCCAGAACATCCGCCTCTTCCCCAACCTGAGCGTGCTGGACAACGTGCGCATCGCTTATCACCCCCACGCCGGGTACGGACTATCGGACTTGCTGATACGCAATCACCACTTCCACGAAAAAGAGGCGGAATTGACCTTGAAAGCTCAAGAGTTCCTGGCGATCTTCGGCCTGGAAAGTCGCCAAAACGACGTGGCCGGCAGCTTGCCTTACGGGCTGCAACGCCGCTTGGAAATCGCACGAGCGTTGGCCGCCCGCCCGCACCTCTTGATCCTGGATGAACCGGCGGCTGGTATGAACCCCCAGGAGATCGATGAGCTATTGGAACTGATCCACTTCATCCGAGATCGCTTTGACCTGACGATCTTGCTGGTGGAGCACCAGATGCGCCTGGTGATGAACATCTGCGAGTGGTTGACGGTGATGGACTTTGGCGAAATCCTGGCCCAAGGGCTGCCGGAAGAGGTACGGAATAATCCGCAAGTGGTTGAAGCCTACCTGGGCCGCCAGGAAGTTTCCAGTTACGGGGTTGAAACAGCATAAGGAGGAGATGAAAAATGGCATTGCTTGAAGTGAAAGACCTAGTTGTATCCTACGGCGCGATCCGCGCCTTGCACGGAATCTCCTTCTATGTGGATCAAGGCGAGATCGTCACGCTCATCGGCGCGAACGGAGCCGGGAAATCGACCACCTTGCGCACCATTTCCGCCTTGCAGCGGGCCGATAGCGGACAGATCACCTACGATGGAAAAGACATCACCCGCGCCAGCGCCAGTGCCATCGTGCATCAAGGGCTGATCCAAGTGCCGGAAGGACGGCGCATCTTCGCCCCGCTCACGGTGCGCGAAAACCTGGAAATGGGCGCGTACAGCCGCAAGGACAAGGAAGAAGTCGCGGCGAGCATGGAATATGTGTTCCAACTCTTCCCACGGCTCAAAGAGCGGCTGGAGCAGGCCGGCGGGACTCTGTCCGGTGGCGAGCAGCAGATGTTGGCCGTGGCACGCGCCTTGATGGCCAAGCCGCGCTTGCTGCTGATGGACGAGCCTTCAATGGGCTTGGCCCCCATCCTGGTGGAGGAGATCTTCGACATCATCCAGGAGATCAACGCCCAGGGCGTAACGATCCTCTTGGTGGAGCAGAACGCTCACATGGCACTCTCCATCGCCAATCGCGGCTACGTGCTGGAAACGGGGACGATTCAGTTGGAAGGCCCGGCCAAAGAGCTGGCGGCCAATCCCCAAGTACAAGAGGCGTACCTGGGCGGCGGGTAAACTTCCTCCCACCGACACACGCAAAACGCGGGCGCCAAATGTGACGCCCGCGTTTGTTTACCTCAATAGGTCAGTTTGGATTTCCTGCCGATGCGCTGGCGGAACATCCAGTAGGACCAGCCTTGATAAATCAGCACCACCGGCACCAACATCCCGGCGACGATGGTCATCGTTTTGAGGGTGTAATCGCTGGCCGCCGCCGAGTAGATGGTCAAACTGTAAGCCGGGTCGAGGCTGGAGACCAGCACGCGGGGGAAGAGACCGACGAACAAGGCCACCGTCATCAGGGCGATGCCCACGGCCAGGCTCGTAAACGCCTTGCCCCAAGTCTGCCGGTGGGCAAAAACACGGCTGCCGCTCAGTGCGGCGAGCGCGAGGATCACCAGCACCACCGCCGCAAGGCGATTGGGCGCATCACCGAGCACCGGGATCGTCGCCCCGGCGAAGAGCACCAGCGCCCCCACCGCAAACGGCCACACTTTGGCGGCAACCGTTTCGGCACGGGCGGCCATATCATCCGCCAGCTTGAGCGCGAGGAAATGCGCCCCGTGCAAAGTGAAGATCAGCACAAACGTCACGCCGCCCAACAGCGCGTAGGGATTGAGCAAGTTGAAGAATCCGCCCACGTAAGTCATAGACCCGTCAACGGGCACGCCGCGCAGGATGTTAGCGAGCGCCACGCCCCACAACAAGGCCGGTAACAAGCTCCCCCAGAAGATCGCCTGATCCCAAACCTTGCGCCAGCGGGGATCGTCAACCTGACTGCGGAATTCGAAAGCCACGCCTCGCGCGATCAAAGCGAGCAGCAACAACACCAGAGCGATGTAGAACCCGCTGAAAAGCGTCGCGTACCAGTGCGGGAACGCAGCAAACATCGCGCCCCCGGCGGTGATCATCCACACCTCATTCCCATCCCAGAACGGGCCAATCGTGTTAATAACAAAGCGGCGTTCCTGATCATCCTTGCCCATCCACGGCAGGAGGATGCCCACGCCGTAATCAAACCCCTCCAGGAAAAAGAACCCGGTAAAAAGCACCGCGATAAGTATGAACCAAATGGTATTCCAGTCCATCACACACCTCCCTCTAGTATCCCGCACCCACGGATGACGGCTCGCCCGCATCCAGGTGACGCAGCACCAAGTAGATGCCAACGCCGGTGATGAGCACATAGACCAACGTCAGGGCGAACAGCGAAAAAGCCGCTTCCCCAACAGAGACGGCGGGCGAAACGGCATCTTGCACTTTTTGCAATCCCAGGACGATCCAAGGCTGCCGCCCCACCTCCGTGACCAGCCAGCCGGTGGTCGAGGCGATGAAAGGCAGCGAGATGCCCCACACCAGCCACTTGAGGAACCAACGTTTCTCGGCAACCTGCTCTTTGTGATGCAGATACAGCGCGTAGATCGCCAGCACGGGCATCAACATACCGGCCAGCACCATCAGGTGGAAGGAGTAAAACATAAAGTTGACCGGTGGGATGTAATTATCCGGGCCGTATTTTCGCTCGTAAGTGGCCTGCAGCTCATTGATGCCCTTGACTTCACCGCTGAAGCGGTCATACGACAGCAGGCTGAGGAAACCCGGAATGCGGATGCTGACCGCGTTCCGGCGGGAGGCAGGATCGGCGATAGCGAAGATCGTATAGGCCGCAGGATTTTCGGTCTCCCAATGCGCCTCCGCCGCCGCCATCTTCATCGGTTGCTGCTGCACCATGTGCTGCGCTTGGGAGTGTCCCACCCAGGTAACGAGCAGCACGCCCACCAAGCCGTAAATCGCGCTGGCCTTGAAGGAACGCAGCACCCACTCATCCCCGCGCCCTTTGAGCAGCAACGCCGCGCTCAGCCCCAAGACCACAAATCCCGCCGTGGTCATGCCCGCCGAAAGCACGTGCGGAAACTGCACCCACACATTGGGATTTTTGATCAGGGCGAAAAAGTCCACCATCTCCACCCGCCCGTTGCGGAGCACAAATCCCACCGGCTCCTGCATAAACGAATTGGCGATCAGAATCCACAAGGCCGATAGATTCGAGCCGATGGCCACCAGCCACATCATCGCCGCGTGCAGCTTGGGCGAGAGCTTCTCCCACCCAAACACCCACACGCCGATGAACGTGGATTCCAGGTAAAAGGCCAACAGAGCCTCTATCGCCAAAGGCGCGCCGAAAATGTCCCCCATAAAGCGGGAATACTCCGACCAGTTCATCCCGAACTGGAATTCCTGAACGATGCCGGAGACAACGCCCAGGGCAAAATTGATCAAGAAGACCTTGCTCCAGAACTGCACCATCTTTTTGTAGGTCTCGTCGCGGGTGCGAACATACAAAGTCTCCAGGATCGCCAAGAAGACCGTCATTCCCAGCGTCAGTGGGACGAAGAAGAAATGAATGACGGTGAGAATGGCAAATTGCCAACGAGCCAAAGCAATGACACTCATGATTATGCCTCCTCATTGATAGCGATGAACACGGGGGTCACGACCACGCCGGTTTGCGGGTCGTGGTGCGGCACTTCGTACCGCGCTCGGTTGGCCTCGTCGATGTCCTCCACGAACACCGCCAGCGTGATCTCCGGTAGGTTCAACTGCCGACCGTATCGCGCTGCTTGTTGCAGAGCCGCACGGTAGGCCGGAGACGAGCTGAAGCTCTTTACCTCTATGCCGTAGAGCTTGCCCCCGTGCCTGATGAGCAGGTCAATCTTGCCGTTGCCCGTGGGGAACTCCGGGATCACTTGGCTGTGCCACGAACTGAAGAAACTGTACAGGTAGCGGTACAAATTGAAG